>CAIPWG010000515.1 GCA_903868655.1 uncultured Sphingomonadales bacterium | reverse complement strand
CCACAAAGGCTTGTGCCCAGGGGTGATCGTCGGTCAGTGTCAGGTGAACCACGGCTTCATGGCCGGGCGGTGTGATCGACGCCAGCCGTGCGGCTGCACCCCCGGTCAATGCCAAAGTCGGCGCGCCCGAGGGTGCATTGACTACGCCGATATCCTTCATGAACACGCCGGCGCGAAATCCGGTGCCAACTGCTTTGGAAAAGGCTTCCTTGGCGGCAAAGCGTTTGGCCAGCGTACCGGCACGGGTCAGTGGGCGACGTGCCGCCTTGGCCTGTTCGGCTGCGGTGAATACCCGCGTTTCAAACCGTGCGCCAAACCGATCGAGCGACGCTTGAATCCGCTCGATGTTGCACAAGTCTGATCCAAGCCCGATAATCACCGCGCCGCGTCCATCAACGCACGCATCCGCAGCACGGCCTCGGCGAGGCCCGTAAAGATCGCCTCGCCAATCAGGAAATGCCCAATATTCAGCTCAGCCAGTTGCGGTATCGCGGCAATCGGCTGGACGTTGTCATAGGTCAGGCCGTGGCCCGCGTGCGATTCGATACCATTGCGGGCAGCAAGCGCTGCCATGTCGGCCAGGCGGGCAAGTTCGCTGGCGCGCGCATCGCCCGTGGCATGCGCATACTCGCCCGTATGCAGTTCGATCACCGGCGCACCCAGGCGGATGGCGGCTTCGATCTGGCGCGGTTCGGGCGCGATAAACAGGCTGACGCGAATCCCCGCATCGCTGAGCCGAGCCACGACCGGAGCCAGCCGGTTATGCTGGCCTGCGGCATCAAGCCCGCCTTCGGTCGTGCGTTCCTCGCGGCGTTCAGGCACAATGCACGCGGCGTGGGGGCGGTGGCGCAGGGCAAACGCGACCATCTCGTCGGTTGCGGCCATCTCGAAATTGAGCGGCAGATTGGTCGCGGCCTGAATGCGCGCGATGTCTTCGTCACGGATATGGCGGCGGTCTTCGCGCAGATGCGCGGTGATCCCGTCACCGCCCACGGCCGCCACGATTTCGGCGGCGCGCACCGGATCGGGATGATCACCGCCGCGCGCATTGCGAACGGTGGCGACGTGATCAATATTGACCCCCAGCCGTAACCGGCGCGGCCCGTCCGCCAACACGGTCATGCTGCGACAGCAGCGCGGCTGCCCGGCTTTACCGCGGGCGTCGTTGCCAGTTCGGCAGGCACATCGTCAGGCGCGTATGTCGGAAAATTAAGCGTGATCAATGGGTAAAACGGCACGCCAAGGTCAGCCGAGCCGGCCGAGCGATCGACTAGCGACGCTGCGGCGATCACGACACCGCCGGCCTCCTCGATAGTACGGATTGCTTCGCGGCTTGATAATCCGGTGGTCACGACGTCTTCTACCAAAAGTACGCGCTCGCCCGGCGCCAGCGCGAAACCGCGGCGCAATTCGAATGTGCCAGTGGGGCGTTCGACGAACATGGCCTCCACCCCCAGCGCACGGCCCATTTCATGGCCGATAATAACGCCGCCCATGGCCGGAGCGACCACTTTCTGAATTTGCTGACGCACTTCACGCGGGAATGTCGCGACCAGTGCCGATGCCAGCCGGGTAGCGCGCATCGGGTCCATCAACACGCGCGCGCACTGCAAATAATGTGCGCTGTGACGGCCCGACGAGAGCAGAAAGTGCCCTTCGAGCAGAGCGCCACTGGCGCGGAATTCAGAGAGAATTTCACTGTCTTGCATGAGTTTTGTCCGAAAGCCTGATGGGCGGCGTCGCGCATCAATTCGGCGCGGCGCGTTGATGAGCGGCAAATGGCGTGATGGGGCGATGGGGGCAAGCTTTTTTACAGTAAATGAGCAAGATCATCGCCAGCAGTGGCTTGTTATAAGACACGCATGATGCCAATGCGGCTGCCCACAAGGGTGCAAAAAATGGGCGCATCGGTGCTTGAGCGACCAAGCCGACGCGCGTATACGCCGACTACTTGAAGATTCAGGGTTTTGGGATGCGCCGTGCGGTCGTTGGCCAGGCGCAAAGAGGGAACGGATAGTTCGACGATGAGGATTGCCGAAATTTCCCGTGCGATGACAAAGGCTTTTGCCTGTGGCCTGACGGCTGCTGCGCTCGCTTTTGCACCGTCCACGTTGATGGCGCAACAAGCCGCTCCGGCAGCCGTTGCCAGCACGGCCGCAGCACCTGCAGCCGATGCCAAGGCGCCTGCTGCTGCCGACGCCAAAGCGCCGGTCGCGGCTGCGAAAGCCGCAACGCCTGCCGCCGACGCTTATGTTCCGATGCGCCCGGTTGCGGGCAAAGGTCAGCCGACGCCGGGTGCCTATGGATTTCAGGACCAGTATTCGCCCACGGGTCATGAAGCCTTGCTGATGCACAACGCCCTGCTGATGCCGGTGATCATCGCCGTGTCGCTGGTCGTTCTGTTCCTGCTGATGTTCGTGATGGCGCGTTTCAACCGTCGTGCAAATCCGGTGGCGTCAAAAAACAGCCACAACACGGTGATCGAAGTCGTCTGGACGCTGGTTCCCGTGTTGATCCTCGTCGTGATCGCGGTTCCGTCGATCCGTTTGCTGGCGCACCAGTACAGGGCGCCGGCCAAGGGTGCAGTCACCGTAAAGGTGACAGGGTACCAGTGGTATTGGGGTTACACATACCCCGACAACGGCGGGTTTGAGGTGATCTCGAACATTCTGCCGAACGACGAAGCGCTCAAGCGTGGTGAGCAGCCGCAACTGGGTGCGGACAACCGCATGGTCGTTCCGGCCGGCGAAGACATCCGTCTGCAGACCACGGGTTCGGACGTAATCCACGCTTTCGCGGTGCCGGCACTGTGGTTCAAGCTCGACGCGATCCCTGGCCGCATCAACGAGAAGGTGCTGCATATCGATGAGCCCGGCGTATACTATGGTCAGTGCTCGGAACTGTGCGGCGTTCGCCATGGCTACATGCCAATCGTGGTCGAAGCCCTGCCTCGCGCCAAATTCGAAGCCTGGGTGAAATCTCAGGGTGGCACTGTCGGGGCTGCTGCCTCGGCCGCGCCAAAGACCGCTGCTGCAGCAACCGTCAAGCCCGGCGCCTAACGTCGGACGCCTGTCGCCAATTTCACGATCAAGGGTCGCTTTTTCATGGCCACTATTCCTGCTGACCACGAAGGTTTCGATGCGCATCATCACGATGAAGCGCACGACCACAAGCCGAGCTTTTTCGCTCGGTGGTTCATGTCCACCAATCACAAGGATATCGGCACACTCTATCTGATCTTCGCGATCATCGCGGGGGTCATCGGTGGTGCGGTGTCCGGCATCATGCGCGCCGAACTGGCGCATCCCGGAATTCAATACCTTGGCAAAGTTGCTGCATTTCTCGGCGAAAAGAACCCGAGCTTTGATCAGCAGTTGCACATGTGGAACGTGCTGATCACGGCGCATGGCCTGATCATGGTGTTCTTCATGGTCATGCCGGCATTGATCGGTGGCTTTGGCAACTGGTTTGTCCCGTTGATGATCGGAGCGCCAGACATGGCTTTCCCGCGCATGAACAACGTGTCGTTCTGGTTGACCGTTTCCGGCTTTTTCTCGCTGATGTTCTCGGCCTTCGTGCCGGGTGGAGTTGGCAATGGCGCCGGTACGGGCTGGACCGTCTATGCTCCGCTGTCGACATCGGGATCACCCGGTCCGGCGGTAGATTTCGCGATCTTTGCCCTGCACCTTGCGGGTGCGGGCTCGATCCTGGGCGCGATCAATTTCATCACCACGATCTTCAACATGCGTGCGCCGGGGATGACCCTGCACAAAATGCCGCTGTTTGTCTGGTCAATGCTGGTGACTGCATTCCTGCTTCTGTTGTCGTTGCCCGTGCTGGCTGCGGCAATCACCATGCTGATCACCGACCGCAATTTCGGAACGACGTTCTTTGATGCGTCGGGCGGTGGCGATCCGGTGCTCTATCAGCACTTGTTCTGGTTTTTCGGTCACCCCGAAGTGTACATCATGATCTTGCCCGGTTTCGGCATCATCAGCCAGATCATCTCGACCTTTTCGAAAAAGCCGGTGTTCGGCTACCTCGGCATGGCTTACGCCATGGTGGCGATTGGGGTTGTGGGCTTTATCGTGTGGGCACACCACATGTATACGACCGGCCTCGATGTCGACACCAAGATGTACTTCACCGCTGCGACGATGGTCATCGCGGTACCTACCGGCATCAAGATCTTTTCCTGGATCGCGACGATGTGGGGCGGTTCAATCGAATTCAAATCACCGATGGTTTGGGCAATCGGCTTCATCTTCCTGTTCACCGTTGGTGGTGTGACCGGCGTCGTGCTGTCGAATGGCGGCATCGATGACAACCTGCAAGACACCTACTACGTGGTGGCGCACTTCCATTACGTGCTGTCGCTGGGTGCAGTGACCTCGCTGTTCGCCGGGTTCTTCTACTGGTTCCCCAAGATGAGCGGCCGCTGGCACAGCGAGTTCCTGTCGCATGTCCAGTTCTGGATTTTCTTTGTCGGTGTGAACCTGATTTTCTTTCCGATGCACTTCCTTGGTGCAAACGGCATGCCGCGTCGTTATCCCGACTATGCCCCGGCCTTTGAACATTGGAATACAATCGCGACGTATGGCTACATGGTCATGTCGGTCAGCATCGTCGTGTTCATCGTCAACATCAGCTACGCCTTGATGTTCGGTCGCAAGGCCGAAGGCAATTACTGGGGCGAAGGTGCGACGACGCTGGAGTGGACGCTGTCCTCGCCGCCGCCGTTCCACCAGTTTGAAACTCTGCCCGTGATCGACGGCGCAACCGCGCACTGATCCACTGGTAACCTTGCACGAACACAGACACCCCGGCCTCACCGCCGGGGTGTTTTGCATTTGCGGGCGTGCGCATGGCCGGTTAAATGATTGCTTAAACAGGAATGGCGGGAGAGCACGATGCCCGAATTGCGGCAGATCGATGTGGGTGATGTCACATTGCGCGTGGCGCTTGAAGGCGTGGGTCCACTTGTCATCATGGTTCACGGCTTCCCCGAGAGCTGGTATTCGTGGCGACACCAGATCGGACCAGTCGCCGCTGCAGGATACCAGGTCGCTGCTATAGATGTGCGTGGCTATGGCGGATCGAGCAAGCCATTCGCGGTCGACGATTATACTATGGAAAAGATCGCGGGTGATCTTATCGGATTGCGTCGCGTGCTTTCCCCCGATTCCCCCGCCATTCTGGTGGGCCATGATTGGGGTGCGCCGATCGTGTGGAATTCGACCTTTGTGTACCCAGAGCATTTCAGGGCGGTCGCGGGCCTTTCCGTACCTTTTTCCGGCGCACCATCGCGGCCTTTTACCGAGGTGTTCCGAGAAAAGTTCACCGACAAAGGCCTGTTTTTTTATCAGGAATACTTTCAGCAGGTCGGACGGGCTGAATCCGAACTGGAGCCGCATTTGCGCCGGTTTTTAACGCTGTTCCTCACTTCCATTGGCGGCGAAGCGCCAGCCGACGCGTGGCCGTCAAAGCCGGCTGATGCGCTTTTGCTCGACGGGCTGATAGAGCCCGCCAGTCTACCGCCATGGCTGAACGAAGCAGACCTCGATTTTTATACCAAGGAATTTGCAGCCTCGGGCATGCGTGGGCCGCTTAACCGGTATCGCAACCACGAAGCAGATTTCGCCTGGTTGTCACCCCATGCCGGGCGCACGCTCGATGGGCCGGTGCTGTATGTCGGCGGCACGCGCGATCCTGCCAGCACTCTGTTTGGTCAGGTGTCTGACCCT
>CAIPWG010000514.1 GCA_903868655.1 uncultured Sphingomonadales bacterium | reverse complement strand
GTCATGAGCGGAATGTCGCCCATGTAGACATCCTGCTCCTTGATATCGATCAGCGACTTGGTTTCGGTTTCGTTGTCGACTTCGAAAGTCGCCAGCTTCAACGTAACTTTCATCGGCGCGGCATATGTAATCCCGCGCTGACGGCATTCGTTGACGTCATATTTTGGCGATTCGAGGACGTAGCCGTCCTTTTCCTTGATATCGAGACTGGCCGAGCCCGCAAAATCCTGGATCGGGAACACCGAACGAAGTGTTTTTTCCAGGCCGGAAACATATCCGGTCGATGGATCGCTCCGCAGGAACTGTTCGTATGATTCGCGCTGAACCTCGATCAGGTTGGGCATCTGCACGACTTCGTGGTTGTCACCGAAGATCTTGCGGATGCGCTTCTTCATGCCGGGGCGGGCGCTGTTTCCAGCAGGTGCCGTGGTTGCCATAGGAGGGTTCGTGCCTCTTTGCTCGAAATGCCGGAAAACCGGCAGGAATAATGCCACGCGCGGGCGATGGCGCCAACCAAGCGACAAAAGGCCGCGAGCCAGATACGCACCCGCTCGAAGGAGCAAAAGGTGGCATCGGCTGCAGCCTGCCGCGTCAGATGGTGATCCTGCATTTCCTTCCGTGGCCTTCCCCCGCGCATGGGACGGCCTTGCTCGAAATGCAGGACTTGGCGATCAGATAGGACTGCGTCGGTAAGATGTCAAATCGGGGATGGCCCATCGACGTCGCGTAAAATTCCGTTTAGAAAAACATTACGCCCAATTTTGCGTGGCGTGCCAGCAGACGGGGGGCTGCCTGACCATGTTCCACATCAGCACTTCGGTCTGGCAATGGATCACCGGCCTGGTCGCGCTGACGCTTGCCACACTTGCTCCGGCGCCGCGCCACGGCACGCAACATCACCACCAGCCGGTAAAACTGCCCGAACTGGCGATCGCGCGCACACCTGCTTGCGCGGAACCTTGACTCGCCATCGCTTCGTGCTAGGGGCCTGTCGCTGATCGAAGCGGTTCGCCGCCCGATCGTCCGTCCGAGACAGCTGGGGCCATCTGCGATGGCTTAAATGTCCAGCCTAGGCGGGGAAATGAGTTTCAACGGCTCCCACGGTTGTCGCCTCGTGCGGATCATGGGTGCCCGCGCTTTTGGCGCTTCTCCTTCCCTTGTCGATACGGACTCGCCTGCAGTGGCGCACCACGTGGTGCGTCCAGTGCAGACATACGTAGCCGGCCGCATGGGGGCATGTCCCGCAGGCGGCCATTTGTGAAGGAGTAAGGCATGGATCGTTCGCAAAAAGCCGATTCGGTCGCTTATCTTCACGGCATTTTCGGCGAGGCCGGCGCGGTGGTAATCACCCGCAACCTCGGCATGACAGTGGCCCAGTCCACTGCCCTGCGCACGAAAATCCGCGAAGCTGGCGCGACTTATAAGGTTGCGAAGAACCGTCTGGCCAAGCTTGCCATCCAGGACACGCCGTATTCGGGCATCGGTGATTTCTTCACCGGACCGACTGCGGTTGCAGCGTCCAGCGATCCCGTCGCCGCCGCCAAGGCGATCGTCGATTTCGCCAAGACCTGCGACAAAATCGAAATCCTGGGTGGCGGGATGGGCTCGCATGTACTCGATGCAAACGGGATCAAGGCACTCGCCTCGATGCCTTCGCTCGACGAATTGCGCGCAAAGCTCATCGGTCTCATTCAGGCTCCGGCGACCAAGATCGCCCAGGTTGTTGTCGCTCCGGCGAGCAAGCTGGCGCGCGTCTTCAACGCCTACGCCGAAAAAGATGCCGCATAAGCCACCGGTTCACCGAACAATCGCCCAAGCGTTTGGGCACATCATATCTCAGGAGTAATCATCATGGCCGATATCGCCGCTCTCGTAGCAGAACTTTCGAAGCTGACCGTTCTCGAAGCCGCTGACCTTGCCAAGGCTCTCGAAGAAGCATGGGGCGTTAGCGCCGCTGCTGCCGTTGCCGTTGCTGCTGCCCCGGCAGAAGCCGCTGCTGCGGTTGAAGAAAAGACCGAATTCGACGTCATCCTGACCGGCGACGGCGGGAAGAAGATCCAGGTGATCAAGGAAGTCCGCGCGATCACGCAGCTGGGCCTGACCGAAGCCAAGGCGCTGGTCGAAGCCGCTCCGAAGGCCGTCAAGGAAGGCATTTCCAAGACCGAAGCCGAAGAGATCAAGAAGAAGATCGAAGAAGCCGGCGGCACCGTCGAAATCAAGTAATCCGCTTGTGCCCATCCCCAGCGGATGGGCATGGATTGCACAAAAAGGGGCGGCTCCCATGCGGGAGTCGCCTCTTTTTTGTGCCCCTCATCGCGGCAGCAACATACACAAAGCGGCCGCGCCCATCATCACCGTAGTCAACCAACCCGTGGCAATCAGCCAGCGATTGCCGGTATATTCGCCCATCACCGTGCGTTTGCCGATCAGCAGGCAAATCACGGCAAGCAACGGCACCGCCACCATCCCGTTGATCACCGCGCTCCACACCAGCGCTTTCATCGGGCTGATCGGCGAATACTGGATGCCCAGCCCCAGCAGCACACTGACCGCGATTACCCCGTAAAACCCCGGCTCGCGGTTGATGCCGCGCTCAAGCCCCGATTTCCAGCCCATCGCTTCGGCCGCAGCATAAGCTCCTGATCCGGCCAGCACCGGCACACCGATCAGCCCCACACCGATCAGCCCGGTGGTGAACACGACAAACGCGAATTGCCCGGCCAGTGGACGCAGTGCCGCCGCCGCCTGCGCTGCGGTGGTAATATCGGTAATGCCTTTGGCATGCAGCGTGACCGCCGTTGCCAGGATCACGAAAAACGCCGCCAGATCGGAAAAGGCCATGCCCGACCAGGTATCCCAGCGTATCCGCCGCAATTCATGCTGCGCAATCGCGGCATCGTGCGCTTTCAAGGACCGCCCACGCCGGCGGTGTAAGTCTTCGACTTCTTCGGACGCCTGCCAGAAAAATAGATAAGGGCTGATCGTAGTGCCAAACACCGCGACGATCATCGCCGCCGATGTCGCATTGAGCGCAAAGTGCGGCGACAGCGTGCGCAAGGCCACTTCTCCCCAAGGCACATGCACCGTGAACACCACCGCCGCATAGGCCAGCAATGACAGTGTCAACCACTTGAGATAAAACACATAACGGTGATAGGCGACACCGATCTGCAACCCCAGTGTCAGCGCGACGAACCCAAGCGTCATGACGTGGCGGTTAATCCCGGTGACCAGTTCGCCCGCCTCACCCATGGCGGCCACGTCAGCCGCAATGTTCAGCGTGTTGGCGATCAGCAACAGCACCACTACGCCACGCAGCACAAGAGGCGGAAACGCCGTCTTGATATTGGCCGCCAACCCTTTGCCGGTGACCCTGCCGATTTGCGCACACATCAATTGCACCGCCGACATCAGTGGATAACACAGGGGCATCGTCCACAGCATGTTGAGCCCGAATTGTGCCCCGGCCTGCGAATATGTCGCAATGCCACTGGGATCGTCATCGGCCACACCGGTAATCAGGCCCGGACCAAAGCTGGCCAGCGGATGCGCCGCAATCGCGCGCGCCACCTTGCGCAACAGGCCGCCGCCGGATGGATCGGGAGAATCCTGAGGGGCCGAAGGCTGGGTCATGCCCAAACCTTAGGCTTCAATTGGGCGTAGACACAGTCTATTCGCCCTGATCAGGGCACAGCGAGCGCAAACACCGCCGCACCTGCCGCACAGACCAATCCGGCAAATCCGAAAGCGCCGGCAAAGCTGCCGGTGCCATCGACAATCAACCCGGTCACCACCGGGCCGACAATCCCCGACAGACTGCCAATCGCGTTTTGCACCCCGATCCAGCCCGCCGCATCGCGCCGGCCCGCATGGATCTGACCCAGCGCGTAAACCATCGTCGGCAAACAGCCCAGAAACACCCCCGTGACGATCAGCGCTGCCAAAAGCGCGCCCGGCCCGCTGGCCAGCGCGATCCCGGCAATGCCGAGGATCGAGCCCAGTTCTGCCAGCACACACAGCCATCGTTTGACCGCCGCCGGCTGGCGCCCTCTGCGCACCAGACTATCGGCCAGATGCCCCCACCCCAGCGATGCTGCGGCCTGCGCGCCATATGTCGCCGTGGCGAACACCGTCATCATCGGGATCGACAGCCCGCGCGCTTTGACCAGATAGAGCGGCAGCCAGATCGCAACGAAGAAAAACCCGTAATTCGCCAGCGCGTGGGCCGCACCCATCACCCATAGCGTGCGCTGCGCCAACAGCTTGCGGATCGGCGAAGGGGCATCGCGCAAGCCATCCCCCAGTCGTTGCGGCAATCGCCGTTCAAGCGGGACCCACGGCACCAGCCATACCAACGTGACCAACCCAAACCCGAAAAACACCCAGCGCCAGCCATAACGCGCCAAAATGATGCCGCCCGCCAGCGTGCCAAGCGCGGGTCCCAGCGCCAGCCCGACCGCCACCACCGCATTGGCCAGCCCGCGCCGTTCAACCGGAACATGGTCTGCAATCAACTTTGACGTGATCGGGAAGGGAGTGTATCAAACGTGGGGGTCACGCGGCTGCACGCTGCGCTGATTCCGCGCTTTCAAGCGAATTGTAATGATGGGCG
>CAIPWG010000513.1 GCA_903868655.1 uncultured Sphingomonadales bacterium | reverse complement strand
GCGGCGTGGCCGGGGAACGTGCGCGTCGGCGCGAATTCACCAAGCTTGTGGCCGACCATGTCTTCGTTGACCGAGACAGGGATGAACTTGTGTCCGTTGTAGACGCTGAACGTCAAACCAACGAACTGCGGCAAAATGGTCGAACGACGCGACCAGGTCTTGATCGGGCCAGCGCGCGAGCCGACATCCTGCGCGGCTTCCGCCTTCTTCAGCAGGTGCAGCTCGACGAAGGGGCCCTTCCAGACGGAACGTGCCATGGGGTGTTACCTCTTCTTCTTCGCGTGGCGCGAACGGATGATCATCTTGTCCGTACGCTTGTTGTGGCGGGTGCGGGCACCCTTGGTTGGCTTGCCCCACGGGGTAACCGGGTGACGGCCGCCCGAGGTCCGGCCTTCACCACCACCGTGCGGGTGGTCGACCGGGTTCTTGGCCACGCCGCGTGTCAGCGGGCGCTTGCCCAACCAACGGTTGCGACCGGCCTTTGCAAGGTTCTGGTTACCGTTGTCGGGGTTCGACACAGCGCCCACGGTGCCCATGCAATCGCCACGCAAATAGCGCTGTTCGCCCGAATTCAGACGAACAATCACGAGACCACGGTCACGACCAACGACCTGCACATACGTCCCTGCCGAACGTGCAATCTGGCCACCCTTGCCCGGCTTCATTTCCACGTTGTGAACAATGGTGCCGACTGGCATTTGCGACAGCGGCATAGCGTTACCAGGCTTCACGTCAGTCTTTTCACCGGCGATGATCACATCACCAGCCGCAAGACGCTGCGGAGCCAAGATATAAGCCTGTTCGCCGTCGGCATAGTTCACCAATGCGATGAACGCCGTACGATTGGGGTCATATTCCAGACGCTCAACCGTGGCAGGCACGTCCCACTTGCGACGCTTGAAGTCGATAAAACGGTAGGTCTGCTTGTGACCGCCCGCGATACCGCGGCTGGTCACATGGCCTTTGTTGTTACGGCCGCCAGTCTTGGACTTGCCTTCGGTCAATGCCTTGACCGGCTTGCCCTTCCACAGCGACGATTTGTCGACGAGAACCAGACCGCGGCGTGCGGGGCTGGTCGGGTTATAGCTCTTGAGTGCCATGATCCTTGCGCCCTCAGATACCGCTGGTCACGTCGATGGACTGACCAGCAGCCAACGTCACAACGGCCTTTTTTACGTCGGAGCGCGTGTAGGGCTTGCCCTTCCAGCGCTTGGTCTTGCCCTTTTGAACAAGGGTGTTCACCGCAGCGACCTTCACATTGTAGATCGCTTCGATAGCCGCCTTGATCTGGGGCTTGGTCGCAGCTTGCGCGACCTTGAACACAACACAGTTGTGTTCGGACAGCAGCGTCGCCTTTTCCGTGATGTGGGGAGCCACAATCACGTCATAGTGGCGCGTGTCGATTGCGTCCTTAGCCATTGAAGCGCGCCTCCAGCTTTTCGACAGCAGCGCGTGTCAGCACCAGCGTGTCATGCTTCAGGATGTCATAGACATTGGCACCGATCGCCGGCAGCACGTTGATGCCGATCAGGTTGCGGGCAGCCCGAGCGAAGCCTTCGTTGACCATGTCACCGTCGACAACCAGCACTTTCTTGCCGAACCCGGCTTGCGCCAATGTTCCGGCGAGCACCTTCGTCTTGGCGTCGGCCAGTTCGAGCGTTTCAACAACGACGAGGCCGCCTTTTGCCTTCGACGACAACGCCATCTTAAGGCCGAGTGCGCGAACCTTCTTGTTCAACGAAATATGAAAATCGCGAACGCGTGGGCCGTGCGCCTTGCCACCGCCAATAAAGATCGGCGCCTTGCGGTCACCGTGACGAGCAGTACCGCCACCTTTTTGACGACCGAACTTCTTGCCAGTGCGGGCAACGTCGCTGCGCTCACGCGCGCCACGGGCCGTGCCACGACGATTTTCGAGCTGCCAAGTGACAACGCGATGCAGGATATCTGCGCGCGGCTCGAGACCGAACACGTCATCAGACAGTTCGACATCGCCAGCGGCAGTCCCGTCCAGATTGAGGACCTGAACCTTCACGTTTTAGCCCTCCTGGCCATCGGTCGCTGCAGCAGCGACTTCATTGTTGTTGGAAGCCAGCTTGATACCGGCGGGGTAAGGCGCATCGCTGTGACGATCGAGCTTCACCGCATCGCGAACAAGCAACCAGCCATTCTTCGACCCAGGGACCGAGCCCTTGACGAAGATCAGGCCGCGCTCATCGTCGGTACGGACGATTTCGAGGTTCTGCTGGGTGCGCTGACGGTCGCCCATGTGGCCGGCCATCTTCTTGTTCTTGAACACGCGGCCCGGATCCTGACGGTTACCCGTCGAACCGTGGGCACGGTGCGAGATCGACACGCCGTGCGTCGCGCGCATACCGCCGAAACCCCAACGCTTCATGGCGCCGGCAAAGCCCTTGCCCTGCGTGTGACCGGTGATGTCGACGTACTGGCCGATCGCGAAGTGCGAAGCCGCGATGGTCGAGCCCACTTCGAGAACCGCATCGTCAGCAACGCGGAATTCGGCGACTTCGGCCTTCAGCGGGACTTCCGCCTTCGCGAAATGTTCGCGCTGCGGCTTGGCCACGTTCTTTTGCTTGGCACTGCCCGCGCCCAGCTGCACCGCGACGTAACCGTCGCGTTCAGCGGTGCGAACCGAAACCACCTGGCAATCTTCAAGCGAAAGGACAGTGACCGGGACATGCCGACCATCTTCCTGGAAAAGGCGGGTCATCCCCACCTTCTTCGCGATCACGCCGGTGCGCATGATCCATACTCCTAAACAGAGGCCTGAGAGGACCCATTCCCCCCAGGCGTGTTCAGCCCGTAATGTGAAGCATGCCCCCGTCCGGGCTGAATGCCCCTGCGCAAGCGCAGGAACCAACGGGGGACGCTTTCCCGGCCAAGTGCCACTCCCCGAAAGGAACGGCGAGTGCCGGAGGTATCCCTTTGTCAGAGCAGCCCTGGGACTGCTTAACCGGCCCCGCAGGACCGAAAGGAAATTGGAAACCCGAAGGTTTCCGAATTCAGTTACGCGAGTTTGATCTCAACGTTTACGCCGGCAGCGAGGTCCAGCTTCATCAGCGCATCGACTGTGGCCGCATTGGGCTGCACGATATCGAGCAAGCGCTTGTAAGTGCGTACTTCGAACTGTTCGCGCGACTTTTTGTCAACGTGGGGACCACGGTTGACGCAAAACTTTTCGATACGCGTCGGAAGCGGAATCGGACCCCGGATAAGCGCGCCGGTGCGGCGGGCAGTGTCCGCAATTTCTCCAGTGGCCTGGTCAAGCACACGATGATCGAAGGCCTTAAGGCGAATGCGGATGTTTTGGGCGTCCATGTCCGTTTACCGATGCGAAAGAGCTAAAACAAAAAACCAGCCACCCTGCCGCTTCCAACCCCGGCGCCTGTTGGCAGGCCAGAGGGATGAGCAGGTCAGCTGATCGAAAGACCGACCAGCGGGGGTGCGAATCCCCCGCTGGAGCGGCGCCTATATTACTTTGTGATCTTGCTGACAACCCCCGAACCGAAGGTGCGGCCACCTTCG
>CAIPWG010000512.1 GCA_903868655.1 uncultured Sphingomonadales bacterium | reverse complement strand
GCTGGATGTGACCATCCTTGTTCAGCGACTTCTGGTCGCCGCGCATCTGGTTGTACGTCGCTTCGCTGAGGGATTCGGTCTGGATGTCGTCACGCAGGATCTTCGGCCGTATGAAAACCAGCAGGTTCTTCTTCTGCCGCGAGCCGCTGCGGGACTTGAACAGGTTGCCGATAAGCGGAATCGGCGACAGCAGCGGCATAAACGCCGGCTGGCGCGGATCGCACGATGACATTGCCGCGGCGCTCGGCGCGTTTCGCGCCAGCCTGCCGGGATTGCGACGCGTAGTTGCCTATGGTCTGTGCGATGCCGCCAGCGCGCTGATGCTGCACGCACCCACGCTGCCCGGGTTGGACGGGCTCGTTCTGGCCAATCCGTGGACGCTTGACGACAACGACGATGGCCAGACCCATAGCCCGCAAGCGCTGCGCCAGCGGTATATTGCCAAATTATCCGATCCGCGTGCGGTGCTGCGACTGATCACAGGGCGTATCAATCTGGTGAAACTGGCACGTGGATTGAGCCGCGCCAGCCAGGCCCGCACCGCACATTCGCCTTTGGCAGATGCGTTGCATGCCAGTCTGGCGCAATTCGCGGGGCCAGTCAGTCTGCTCGTGGCCTCTGGCGACCGGGTCGGAGCACGCTTTACTGCCGTTTGGCCCAGCCCTGACCAACGGGTGCACATGCACCCCGGCCGTAGCCACAGCTTTACCGACACGCAGGAAACCCGTGATTGGCTGTTCGACCGCCTGACCGAGGCAACTGCGTCACGGCATTGAGAATTATCCAGCTACTGTCTCTCGCGTCGCGGCGAAATCGCGGGTCGCCAGAAAGCGTTCGGCATCGAGCGCGGCCATGCACCCGGTGCCCGCCGCGGTCACGGCCTGGCGGTATGTATGGTCCATCACATCGCCACACGCGAAAACGCCCGCAATCTGGGTTTTGGGTGTGCCGGGCTCGACGATGATATAGCCCGCTTCGTCAAGATCGAGCTTACCCTTGAACAATTCGGTGGCGGGCGCATGACCGATGGCCACGAATGCACCATCGGTCGGAACTTCGCTGATTTCACCGGTAACGGTATCACGCAGCGCCACGCCGGTCAGGCCTTTGTCACCTCCGACAAACTGATCGACCGCTTTGTTCCACAAGATGCTGACTTTGGGATGCGCAAACAAACGATCCTGCAAAATCCGTTCGGCGCGCAAGCTGTCGCGGCGATGGATCAGCACAACTTCGCTGGCATGGTTGGTCACATAGAGCGCCTCTTCAACCGCAGTGTTGCCGCCGCCAATCACTACGACTTTCTTGCCGCGATAGAAAAATCCGTCGCACGTGGCGCAAGCCGAAACACCTTTGCCGCCCAACTCGGCTTCACCCGGCACGCCGAGCCACCGTGCTTGTGCGCCAGTGGCAATCACCAGACAATCGCCCTCGTAAATATCGCCGCTGTCGCCGATGGCACGGAACGGTGATCCATCCATCTCGATCGCGGTGATCGTGTCCCACAACATGCGCGTGCCGACATGTTCGGCCTGCGCCTGCATTTCCTGCATCAGCCAGGGCCCCTGGATGACATCGCGAAACCCGGGATAGTTTTCGACATCGGTGGTGATGGTCAACTGACCACCGGGCTGAAGCCCCTGCACCACGATCGGCTCCATCCCGGCGCGCGCGCCGTAAATTGCAGCGGTCAGGCCCGCCGGGCCTGAACCGACGATCAGCATACGGGTCTTGTGGGTCGTTGGCATCGTCATCTCCGTATTGGTCTCGCGCGTCGCGCAAGTCAGACCTGCCGCTTCGCCTTCTCAGCCGACCACCAACGATATCATCAGGATATGGTGGCCGGGTGGGGAAGCGTGGCGGCAGTGTCTGCGTTCCCGTCAGGGAACTTAAAACCTGCTGGCGAGATAAGCGCCCTTGCGTCGGAGTCAATCGACCAACCGGGCTTCCATGGCGGCAATATGGTCTGGTCCGATCCCCAGGGCGGTTTGGGCATAAGCTTCGACAGTGCCATGGCGTTGGCGGATCGCGGCAAATGCCGTTTCGAGATAGACCGCCTCGACCCCCAGCACCACGCGCATTGCCGCATCGGACAGACCCATGTCTGCCAGACTGTGGCTTTGCGAGGCGATCCGTGCCTCGATATTTCCCGCCGTATTGGTCAACAGGTAATCGGCAACCATATCATCGTGATGTACGCCGAGCAGCTGGTGCACCAGCGCTACTCCGATCCCGGTGCGGTCTTTCCCCGCCAGGCAGTGCAGCAAGCTGGCACCGTCACGGCTCGCCAACGCCTGCCCATACAAGCGCCAAGTGCCGACCAGCACCTCGCGAAAGGCCATGCCCTGATACAAATGGATCATGCGGTCGCGCGCGTCGTCGGCGGTGCGGATGCGATCGGCTGCCTCGGCATGGGCGGCTTGACCTTGCAGGCTGGCGGTCTCACCGGGGTGAAACAGCACGTCGCCGGCAAAATCCTCGTGGCGCAGACACGGAAACGCTGCGCGCTCGCTGTCTCCGCGCAGATCGATCACGGTGGCAATGTCCAGATCGCGCACCCGCGCCAAATCGGCCGACGTGGCGCCGGCGTGTTGGCCCGAGCGCCACAGTCGGCCGCGCGCCAAGCGCCCGGCCCGGGCCTGATAGCCGCCATAATCGCGGAAATTATGAATGCCTTCAAAGTTCAGGATCCGGTCATCGTTCATGGCGCACATATAACCCTTGCTCTTGACACCCCTTTGCGGGCGCAAACCTTGCGCACCTTAGCCCTTGCGCGACATCGGCAAAGGCCTTAATCGTTCGGTTAAATAGATTGGAAAGGATCGACCATGGCCGAAGCCTATATCATTGATGCCGTTCGCACCCCGCGCGGGGTGGGCAAGCCCGGCAAAGGCGCGCTGTCGCATTTGCACCCCCAACATCTGGCAGCGACCGTGTTGAAAGCGATCAAGGATCGCAATCATCTCGACACCAGCACGGTTGATGACGTGATCTGGTCGACCTCCTCGCAAAACGGCAAGCAGGGCGGCGATCTGGGCCGCATGGCCGCGCTCGCCGCAGGCTATGATATTTCGGCCAGCGGTACCACGCTCGACCGCTTTTGCGGCGGAGGTATTACGTCGGTCAATCTGGCGACGGCCAGCGTGATGTCCGGCATGGAAGATTGCGTTATTGCCGGCGGCACCGAGATGATG
>CAIPWG010000511.1 GCA_903868655.1 uncultured Sphingomonadales bacterium | reverse complement strand
GGAGGAGCAGGCCAGGAGGGAGAGGATGGAGGAGCTGCTGCAGGTGAGAAAAAGGGTGCGGATCGGCCGGCCGGGAACGGAATCGCCAGCCGGTAACCGGCGGGCGTGATCGCAAAATGCGCCGGCTGATCGAGAGGCGCAGGCAAGGCCGCGCGCCATGGGGCAAAGCGCGGATCGGCCTTGGCCGCCGAACCCACGGTAACCGTGGTCGACAAGACAGCATCTTCGGGCACACAGATCGTTGCGGTGCAGGCCAGCCATTGCGCTTTGGCCGAGACCGGCAGGACTGCACCCGGCGCGGCGTCGCGGGGCAGGGTGAACGGGATCAGGATCGCAAAGTCATGCGCATAGACATGGTTCATCAGCCCAGCGACGAGCAGCGTCTGTGGCACGGGAAACTGCATCGCGCCCGCCGCCGCCCCTTTGGGCAGGGTCCAGTCGAGCGTGGGGGCAAGACCCGCATCGCCCGGGTTCGACCAATAGCCGTGCCAGTCCTTGGCAGGCTGCATGACCAAAGCGAGCGTGATTGTTTCGCCGGGAGCACCGGCACGTTCGGGCACCAACGACGCCTTGATATGGGTCGGTTCGCCCGACGGCAGGCGATCGGCCCGGGCTGCATCGGCGCCGCCCAGCAAAAGCAAGGGGGTCAGCCAGACGAAGGCGCGACGAAGGAGAGACAGTGCCATGGTCATACAGTTCAAGCGATCTCACACGTCGGTGACGAGAGTGCAGCCCTCTTGCACCGCGCGTTCAGGAAGGCCATTTGCGCCACAGATAGGTAGCGCGTCGCGCCGAGTCCAGCGAATGCCCGGCACAGGAGCCCCAAGAACCATGACCTTCGCCCCAAAGGCCATGCTGTTTGCAGCCTGCTTGGCGCTGCCAATGGCTTCTCCTGCACTTGCGCGCAGCCGCGCCACACCGCCACCTGTCGCGCCTCGCGGACCAGTGCCAGCGGCGCATTCGCCCAAGCTGATCATCGCGATTGCAATCGACCAGTTTTCGGCAGACTTGTTTGCGCAATACCGGTCGCATTTTACCGGTGGCTTGGCGCGACTGGCGACGGGCGCGGTGTTTCCTTCGGGCTATCAATCGCATGCTGCGACGGAAACCTGCCCGGGCCATTCGGCGATCATGACCGGGATGCGCCCGGCCCATACCGGCATCATTGCCAACAGTTGGTATGACCAGTCGGTCAGCCGCGCTGCCAAATCGGTTTATTGCGCCGAAGACGAGACCCAGACCGCATTGGCGGGCGGATATGTTGCCTCGGTAAGCCATTTGCTGGTGCCGACACTGGGTGACCGGATCAAGGCGGTCTGGCCGACCAGCCGCAATGTTGCAGTGTCGGGCAAGGACCGCGCCGCGCTGATGATGGGCGGACACAATATCGATGAAGTGTACTGGTGGAAAAGCAAAGGGTTTGTCTCACGCGAGGGCGCAACACCGGGCCGCGTCGTGCTGGAACAGAATGCCGAAGTCGCAAAAGTTCTGGCCGCCGGCGATCCCGGTTTTGACTTGCCGGGCGATTGTGCGGTGCATGATCGGCCAGTAACCGCCGGCGAGGTAACCGTTGGCACCTGGCGCTTCGCCTTTACTGCCGGCGATGCTGCGGGATTTCGCGTTTCGCCAAGGGTTGATCGCGCAACGTTGGACCTCGCCACGCGGGTGGTCGATGCCGATCGTCTGGGACGCGGCCCGACGCCCGATGTGCTGTCCATCAGCCTGTCGGCGACTGATTTCATCGGCCATGCTTTCGGCGCGCAGGGTAGCGAAATGTGCATTCAGATGCACCAGCTCGACACCGAACTCGGCGATTTCTTTGCCGCGCTCGATGCGCGCGGGATTGATTATGGTGTGGTTCTGACCGCTGACCACGGAGGATCGGACTTGCCCGAACGGCTGCACGAGCAAGCCTTGCCGCAGGCCGCCCGCGCCGACGCGGCGCTTTCGCCAAAGGCAGTAAGCGACCGGGTAGGCGCAAAGCTTGGGATTGACCCCCGTGGGCTGCTGCTGGCCGAGGGGATTTCCGGTGATGTCTGGGTGCGCAACGATCTGAATGCCATGCAAAAAGCCGCCGTTATCGCCGCTGCGCGTGACGACCTGTTGGCCCATCCGCAAGTGGCCGCGGTGTTTACTGCTGCCGAACTGGCTGCGACTCCGATGCCTTTGGGCTCACCCGAAACCTGGACGCTGATCGAGCGTGCGAGGGCCTCGTTTTACGCTCCCCACTCGGGCGATTTTGTGATGTTTCTCAAACGTGGTGTCATAGCGTCGGCCGCGCCGCGGCAGGGCTCCGTTGCGACCCACGGCAGCCCGTGGGACTATGACCGGCGTGTACCGATGCTGTTCTGGCGCAAGGGAATGATCGGGTTTGAACAGCCCAATCCGGTGGAAACGGTTGACATTGCGCCAACGCTGGCGACGTGGGTCGGGCTGCAACTGCCTCAAGGTACATTTGACGGGCGCTGTCTTGATCTCGATGCCGGGCCCACCTCGACTTGCGGAGCGCAACCATGACCGTGCAAAATTCCAGCGACGTGATCATCCTGGGGGGTGGTCTGGTTGGCATGACGCTGGCCATCGGGTTGGCCCGCGAAGGGATCAGCAGTGTGGTGGTCGACAATTCCGATCCGTCGGTTGTGACGGCTGAGGGATTTGACGGTCGTGCTTCTGCGATTTCGACCGCCAGCTGGAACTTGTACACCCATCTCGGCATGGCCGAGGCTCTTGCCGAGCGCGGCTGCCCGATCGCCTCAATCGCGGTGACCGACGGGATGAAGCCGGGTCGGATCGATTTCAAGCCCGAGGCCGGTGATGGTTCGCTTGGACGGATGTTCGCCAACCGTGATTTGCGACTCGTGATGTACGATGTAGCCTCACGCGAGGAACTGATTACGTTTTTGCCCAAGGCCGATGTCGCGACGCGAGAGCGCGATGCGCACGGGGTAACCGTAACGCTGACAGACGGCCGCATCCTGACCGCTCGGTTGCTGGTGGCGGCTGAAGGGCGGCAATCGCCGACGCGCGATGAAGCCGGATTTACGCCTGCCCGCTGGAGCTATCACCACCGCGCGATCATTGCCGGGCTGACGCACCAACGGTCGCATGACAATGTGGCGTGGGAAATTTTTTATCCGGCCGGGCCGTTTGCGTTGCTGCCCTTGCTCGACGATGCACAAGGTCGTCACCGCAGCGCACTGGTCTGGACTGTCGCCGAAAAGGATGCCGCAGGCGTCCTGGCCTTGCCCGATGCGGCGTTTGTGGGCGAAGTATCGCGCAGGATGGGGGGGATTTTCGGCGAGATCGCTCTGGCTGCCCCGCGTACCTCGTATGTGCTCAATTTCCACCACACGGCGAAAGTGGCCGAACAGCGGCTGGTGCTGGTGGGTGATGCGGCGCACGGCATGCACCCGATTGCCGGCCAGGGGCTCAATCTGGGGCTGCGCGATGTCGCGGCGCTGGTCGAAGTGCTGGCCGAAGGAATGCGTTTGGGGCTCGATCCGGGGGACGCCCAAGTGCTGCAACGTTATGAACGCTGGCGCGCTCTCGACGGATTTATGGTGTCGGGTGCGACAGATGTCTTGACCCGTTTGTTTGGCATTCCGGGGCGGATCCCTTCGGCCTTGCGCCGGCTGGGCATGGCAGGGGTTCAGCGCAGCCCCGTGCTGAAACGCTTTTTCATGGATGAAGCGCGGGGGATGAGCGGGACATTACCGGCGTTGTTGCAGGCCTGATACCGGTTTGGCCGGGGGTGCTTGCAGCCTGTGGTGCGATCGGCGCGACGGTCGGTGAGGCCAGTGCGGCGCTTTCCAACTGATCGAGCGCGTGCTGGGTAGCCACCCATTCGCGGGCATGGGCCAGCCAATCGGTTGCAGCGTCTTTGCCCGGCATGCGTTCGACTTCGGCAATAGCCAGATCGACCCGTTGGCCGTTTAAGGCGGTGCGCGCGCGGGTGATGCGGCTTTCGGGTGCGGGCGATGGTGTATCGTCGCGGCGGATGATGAACATGCTGCCGACTTGCCGGCTCAACCAGTCCCAACTGCCTTCGCTGGCTGGGCCACTGGAAAGCCGTGGCTCCAGCGCTGCGAATTGTTCGGTCAGCCCTGCCAGCGTGACCGGTTTTTGAGCGGCGGAAACCAAAGTATCAACCGCCGTCGGCTGGGTTTCACCGAAGCGTACCCGCAAGGCGGTTTCAAGGTAGCCAAGGGGTTGGCCGCGTTCGACCGCGCGGCGCGCGGCAAAGGCGACCAGCAATGCCTCGGCCCGGCTGGCTTGCCCCGAAGCGGAGACGGCCTGCTGATTCAGTTCGGCCAATCTTTGCTGTAGCGCGGTCAACCGTGCGGCGGCATCGGCGAGCGCGGCATTGGTGGCAATCAGATTGCCCTGGGCTGCGATTGCGGCGGTGCTGGCGCTGGGGCTTGCGAGCGGCGTGGCGACATTGGCGCCCGCGACAGGTTGCAGAGCTACGCGCAGCCAGCCGGTGTGCCAACCATACCATGCGCCGCCGCCCAAGCTGGCCAGAACCAGGCCGGCCAAGGCTACGCCAAGTCTACGCCCCCCGGCGCGGCGTGCTGGTTGCGAATCAGCCACTGGACCTAAAGTCAGTTCCGGCATTTGATATTTTTCGCTTTGTCCGTGTCCCCGAAGTCACACTTGTTGGCACATTTGTAAGGCCAAGGAAAGCACTGCGTCGTTTTCGGGCCTGGCGGCGCTGGCTGTGGCCTGCCAGCCATCGCCTGCGGCTGCTGCGATTCTCGGACCCAGACAGGCCAGCATGATCCGTTTGCGCGGCAGACGGTGCACGCCGCATTGGCTTGCGAAATGTCGCGCAGCCTCAGCCGAATGGAGCAGGGCCAGCACGGGTTCGCGGCGGATTTGCGTGACGGCGTGCGGCGAGAGCGGCTGGGGTTGCGCCCTGTAGACGACACAATCGTCAACCGTGACGCCGGGCGGTGGAGCGAGGGTAACATGCGCCTCGCCCGCCAAGCGCAGATAGCGTCCCGGTGGCAGGGCATCGACCAGAGGTTGCAGTCCGCCGCTGCCGATACGCGCCACGGTAAAGCCCGCAGCCACGGCCGCTTGCGCCGTCGCAGAGCCAACTGCGTGGACCGGGATCAGGCGCAGCACGGCGAGGTCAACCCCTGCATGGGCGAAGACGGCCGCGCTGCCGATCAGCAAGCCATCCCAAGCCGTGTTCGGTGGCAGGCGCCAGGCGCGCGGTGAATAGACGAACAACGGTGCGGGCAGCGGCGTCAGGCCAAGCGCACTCGCAGCGATGCACGTTGCGCTATTGCCCGGTTCCGGACGCAGCACCAGCACCTGTCGCATTCAGCCGGTGGCCCGAAAATGCGCAAGGATCGCGGGAGAGGCCGCGGCCAGCAAGTCGTTGGCAAGCGCACGCGCTGCTTCGGGATTGTCGAGCGGCACGTCGGCTTCGGCGTCGACCCGGTCTGCGCCATCGGGGCTGAACAGGGTTGCGCTGAGGTGAAGCGACAGATTGTCATGCCGGGTCAGCACTGCAATCGGGCTGTGGCAGGTGCCGCCCAGCCCGGCGAGGAGCGCGCGCTCAGCGCGAATGGCGGCATGGCTGGGGGCGTGATCGATTGCGGCAAGCAACGCGATAACATCGCTTCGCGCGGCCAGACATTCGATGCCAATGGCGCCTTGCGCCGGAGCGGGCAGCCAGATTGCGGGATCGAGCAGTGTGCCGACAGAGGCTTCGCCCAAACGTTCGAGCCCGGCAGCGGCGAGCAGTGTGACCTCGGCCTCGCCGCGATCAAGCCGGCCGAGACGGGTCGCGACATTGCCGCGGAACGACACGATGACAAGATCGGGGCGGGCATTGAGCATTTGCGCGGCGCGGCGCGGTGCGCTGGTGCCGACGCGCGCGCCTGCCGGAATGGCGGCGACGCTGGTTGCACCGATCAGCACATCGCGCACATCGGCGCGCGGCAGGACGGCGGCAATCATCAGCGTCTCGGGGCGCAGGGTTTCGACATCTTTCATGGAATGGACGGCCGCGTCGATCGTGCCGTCGGCCAGCCAAACGTCGAGTTCCTTGGTCCACAAGGCCTTGCCACCGATGTCGGCCAAAGGCCGATCGAGGATGCGATCGCCGCTGGCCACGACCGGAACCAGTTCGATCGCACCAAGCGGCCAGCCATGCGCGGCGCACAACCGCGAGCGGGTTTCTTCGGCCTGCGCCAGCGCCAAAGGCGATTGGCGGGTGCCCAGCCGCAGCGGGCGGGAGGGCAGAGGTGTGGCGCGAAGGGTATCGTGCGGCGAAGGTGTGTGGGGTTCGATCATGCGCCGCTTGCCGTAACCGGGATTATCTCTAAGGGAAAGCTCCCCATGGCTCTGATCCTCGGCATTGAATCTTCGTGCGACGAAACCGCGGTTGCGATTATCGACGATCGCGGCGCGACGCTTGAGACGCGCGTGGTGGCGCAGCGTATCGCATCGCAGGATGCGGCGCATCGGCCCTACGGCGGGGTCGTGCCCGAAATTGCCGCGCGCGCGCATGTCGAAGTGCTGACGCCGATGGTGGCCGACACTCTGGCCGATGCAGGATTTGCGCTCGATGCGATCGACGCGATTGCCGCGACCGCTGGTCCGGGTTTGATTGGCGGCGTGATGGTCGGGCTGGTTACTGGCAAGGCATTGGCGATGGCGGCGGGCAAGCCGTTGATTGCGGTGAACCATCTCGAAGGCCATGCCTTGTCACCGCGCCTGGCGGATCCCACGCTGGCGTATCCTTATTTGTTGCTGCTGGTTTCAGGCGGGCATTGCCAGATTTTGGAAGTACGGGGGCTGGGACGCTATCGCCGTCTGGCCACCACCATCGATGATGCGCTGGGCGAAGCGTTTGACAAGACCGCGAAGATTTTGGGGCTTGGCTATCCCGGCGGCCCGGCTGTGGAGCGTTTGGCGCGCGACGGCGACCCGCGTGCGGTTGCCTTGCCACGCCCGCTGCTGGGCAGTGGCGAGCCGCATTTTTCGTTTGCCGGTCTGAAAAGCGCGGTGTTGCGCGCGCACCAATCGGGGTTGCACGATGCTGCGGATATCGCCGCCTCATTCCAGCAGGCGGCGATCGATTGTCTGGTGGATCGTTTGCGGCTGGCGCTGGCGGTCAGCGTGCCGGTGACCGCGCTGGTGATTGCCGGTGGCGTGGCCGCCAACTGGGCGCTGCGCACGGCGTTGGAATCGTTGGCGCACGACGCCGGATTGCCGCTGGTTGCGCCGCCGCCGCGGTTGTGCACCGACAATGCAGCGATGATCGGCTGGGCCGGGGCTGAGCGGTTTGCGTTGGGGTTGACCGATCCGCTCGATTTCGTGGCGCGGCCGCGCTGGCCGCTCGATGCCGACGCTGCACCGGTGCGTGGTGCCGGGGTCAAGGCATGACCGGCACAATTGGTGTCATCGGTGCGGGCGCCTGGGGGACTGCGCTGGCCCAGTTGATGGCCAGCGGCGGGCGCGATGTGGTGCTGTGGACGCGCGATGCGGCGTTGGCGAAAACGATAAACCAGACCCGGACCAATCCGGATTATCTGCCCGGTGTGGCATTGAGCGCGACACTCCGCGCAACGCCTGCCTGCGCCGATCTGGCGGGGCTGGGTCTGGTGCTGGCGGTTACACCGGCGCAAGCGTTGGCAGGCGTGCTGGCGCAAATGCCGGCTTTTGACGGCGATCTGGTGCTCTGCGCCAAAGGCATCGAGGCTGGTAGCGCGCGACTGATGAGCGATGTTGCGCGCGCCGTGCAGCCCAACGCCCAGCTGGCCGTGCTGTCAGGGCCGACTTTTGCGCATGAAGTGGCGGCAATGCTGCCCACAGCGGTGACGCTGGCTTGTGGCGGCGGGATCGAACAGTGGCAACGGTTGTCACCGACAATCGCCCGACCGACGTTTCGCCCTTATTATTCGTCCGATGTGATCGGGGCGGAGATTGGCGGGGCGGTCAAGAACGTGTTGGCTGTGGCGTGCGGTGTGGTCGAAGGGCTGGGCCTGGGTCAGAATGCCCGCGCGGCGTTGATCAGCCGGGGTTATGCTGAAATGGTCCGCTTTGGTCTGGCGCTGGGGGCCGATGCGGAAACTTTGACCGGATTGTCCGGATTGGGTGATCTGGTGCTGACCTGCAATTCGCTGGCCAGCCGCAATTTTGCGCTGGGCCAGGCCTTGGGCAAGGGTGCCGCTGCGGCGACCCTGCTAGCCGATCGCAAGACGGTGGCCGAAGGCGCGCATACGGCGCCGGTGCTGGCCGAGCTGGCGCGTCAACGTGGCATTGCAATGCCGATTGCAGAGGCGGTCGCTGCACTGGTATCGGGGAAGGTTCTGGCGCGGGCGATAGCCGATGCCTTGTTGACCCGGCCGTTGCGTTCGGAAATGGACGCCGCGTATTTTGGAGAGCCTGCGCTTGGTTAAGGCGGTTGCCAGTCCGGACACCGTGTTCGAGCCGAACGGGGCAGGGAGCAGCGCGCCCGCAGAGGCTGACGACGGCGACATCGCCGCGCTCGCCAAAGGCGACCATGATAACCTTGCTTGGTGCATACCTTGGTGTCATGTCGAGTTCTGTTTTCGTTTCCATTCTCTTTCATCTCCT
>CAIPWG010000510.1 GCA_903868655.1 uncultured Sphingomonadales bacterium | reverse complement strand
TGTGCGTGGGTTCGATCGGGCTGCTGGCCTCGGCTTCGCTGGGCGAACGCCAGACCGCGCATGGCACGTTTGGTTTATACGAGCCAATCCACGGATCGGCCCCCGATATTGCGGGTCAGGGTCTGGCCAATCCGATCGCGACGATCCTATCGGCGGCAATGCTGTTGCGCTATTCGTTGGGTTTGAACGATGCGGCCGACCGGATCGAGGCCGCAGTGGCCGCCACTTTGGGCGACAATGTCCTGTCGCGGGACCTTGGCGGCACGGCAACGCTTGCAGAAATAGGTGACGCCGTGGTTGCAAGGTTGTAAGCGCCGCAACCATGTTACAGCTTGCCGTTATTCTCCCCACGTACAATGAGCGCAAGAATATTGCGCGAATGGTTGCGCGCATCGATGCCGCGCTGCAGGGTTTCGTTTGGGAAGCCATTTTTGTCGACGACAACAGCCCCGACGGGACGGCCGACGAAGTGCGCCGGATCGCGTGCGAAGATTCGCGGATCCGCGTAATCGAACGCATCGGGCGGCGCGGTCTGGCCTCTGCCGCAATAGAAGGCATGTGCGCCAGCGCCGCGCCGATTGTTGCCGTAATGGATGCCGATGGCCAGCACGATCCAATCCTGCTGCCGGGCATGTACGCCGCCGTGACAAGCGGCGATTACGATGTCGCCTATGCCTCGCGCTTTGCCGAAGGGGCCAGCACAGAGGCCTGGGGTCGCCCCGATCGTGTGAAAGCTTCGGGCTTTGCCAATGCGATTGCGCGCCGGGTGACCGGTGTCGATCTGACCGATCCGATGAGCGGCTTTTTCATGCTGCACGGCGAAACCTTGCGCGCCGATGCCAACCGCCTGTCGGGCGTCGGTTTCAAGATTTTGCTCGATATCCTCGCCACGGTCGACCAACCGCTGCGGGTCAAGGAATTCCCCCTCAACTTCGCCGCCCGCATGGAAGGCGAATCCAAACTGGACAGGACTGTCGTGTTCGAATTCCTGATCGGCCTTTACGACAAGTGGCTCGGCCGCATCATTCCCACCCGCTTTGCGCTGTTCGCCACCGTCGGCGCATTGGGTGTGGTCGTGCAGTTTGCGATGCTGTGGCTGGTGTTGAGCGTGATCCTGCACGAACGCTTTGTCTACGGACACTGGTCGGGCGGCGAAATCACCTTTGACATCGCGAACACAATCGCTGCGCTCGCCGCGATGACATTCAATTTCGTGCTGAACAATGAACTGACTTATGCCGACAAGCGGCTGCGCGGAATGGTGCCCTTGCTCAAGGGCTGGGCCAAATTCGCGTTGACCTGTTCAATCGGCATCCTGTCCAACATCGCCAGCGCCGATGCGCTGAAACGGCTGCACATCAGCGACGTCGTCGCGGTGCTGGTCGGTATCGTGCTCGCCTCGGTGTGGAACTTTGCGCTGTCGAGCAAGTTTGTCTGGGGCAAATACGGCTGAGATCCAGACAAAGTAATCAAGTTTTTGTAAAAGAGGGGTTTTTGGCCTCCTTTTTATAATACTTTGCCAAATTCGCACCGATTAAGTCTTTACTTGCGACATAGAGTAAAACACCATCCCCGTTGCCGGTGGACAGGACTGGCCGTTTAGAGCAGGGGTGGGATGGATGGCCTTTTACAACACCGATACCAGCGCGACCGGTCTGTTTGGTGCCGGAATGGGGGTCTTGTCGCGGAACTTGCCCGTGCTGGTGTTGATGGGGGCGGCCACTGCTGTGACGCAGATTATTCATCAGATCGAAAAGACGTCTCAATTCGGCGGCCAGGCCGGGATTGGCCTGACGACATTCGCCGTCGCGGTTGTGAGCTTTGTGGTCCAGTTGACGCTGATGAGGGCGGTGCTTTCGCGCGAAGGGCTTGTCGCCGAAGGTGCGCCCGTGCGGTTCTTTGCCTATCTCGGCGTGTCGATTGTGGTCGGTCTGGCAGTCGGGTTTGGTGCCTTGCTGCTGCTGGTGCCGGGTATCCTGATTTTCATGCGGTGGTACATTGCCAGTCTGTTCGTGCTGGCCCGGGGCGCAGGCATTGGCGAAGCGCTCGATGCCAGTAGCCGTGCAACCAGCGGCCATCGCGCAGCGATGTTTGGCGCGGTCGTGCTCGCCTCCGCGATCTTGTGGGTTCCCATCGCCGGACTGGTGGTCGCGGCGGGCGGTTTTTGGACGTATGTCGCTCTGCCATGGCACACCCCGATCGGCCTGGTCGGGGTTGCGCTGACCACGCTGGTCACACCGCTGATCAACGCGGTGCACATTGCCATTTTTGGTTCGCTGGCGGCCGCATCGGATCAGTTTGACAACGTGTTCGCCTGAACCGCCCCGGTCACCGCCAGCTTTTCAGCCACGCATAGTCGAGATAGCCCTTTTTCCCCGGCAATGGCCCGGCGGAAATGATCGGGTAAAACCCGATGAATATGGCCATGGTCAGCAGCAGTGTGGTGCGGCCCGGCCAGACCAGACCATTGTCCCACCATCGTCCCAGCATCAACGCCAGCGCCGCCATCAGGAAACAGGCGGCCAGTTCATAGTGATAATAGAACTGCACCGGCTTTCCGTTCATCGCCCAGAAAATCAGGCTGAGGAC
>CAIPWG010000509.1 GCA_903868655.1 uncultured Sphingomonadales bacterium | reverse complement strand
GCCGGCATCCGAGACCTACCGTGTGGCAGTCCGTCTGAACAGGCCCCATTTTGGCGAAAACGCAGGCCACCGGCAATCGATTCGGGCCTGATTAATGCGAAATCCTTAACGGCCAGCGGTACATTGATCCGGATCAAAACGCTGGGACATTATGTCCAATCGCGCGCCCCGGTCAGCAGGCGTAGCGGGGTCACATGCCTGCTCCCTACTCTTTTTCCCGACGCCTGATCCAGGCCTCGCGGACAGCAACCGTCGCCCCACTGGCCTTTGCGCTGTCGGGCTGCGACTGGGTCGTGCTCAACCCGGCTGGCGATGTCGCACGCCAACAGGCCAACCTGGTGCTGTTGTCGACCGCGCTCATGCTGCTGATTATCGTGCCGGTCATGGCGCTGACCGTCTGGTTCGCATGGCGTTATCGTGCGGCGAACACCGCCGCCACTTACGATCCCGAATGGCATCATTCGACCAAGCTTGAACTGGTGATCTGGTCCGCCCCGCTGGCGATCATCATCGCACTGGGCTCGATCACCTGGGTTGCAACGCACGCGCTCGATCCGTGGCGTCCGTTGACGCGGCTCGATGCGCAGCATGGGTTTGCGGCTGATGCCCAACCCATCGAAGTCCAGGTGGTCGCACTCGATTGGAAATGGCTGTTCATCTATCCCGGCCAAAACATCGCGAGCGTCAACGAACTGGTCCTGCCCGAGGGGCGCCAGGTGCGGTTCCGCATCACGTCTTCGACCGTCATGAACTCGTTCTATGTTCCCGCGCTCGCAGGGCAAATCTATGCTATGCCGGGCATGGAAACCCAGTTGCACGCAGTGTTCAACCGCACCGGCAGCTTTGCCGGGCTGTCGGCAAATTTCAGCGGCGCCGGGTTTAGTCACATGCACTTTGCCGCGCGCAGCGTAACGCCTGAGGCGTTCAACCAGTGGGCTGGCGGCATTCGCCAAACCGGCGCAAAACTTGACCGCACCAGCTATCTGACGCTCGACCGGCCCAGCGAACATGTCGCCGTATCGCACTATGCGACCATCGCCCCTGACTTGTTCGACGCTGTGGTCAATCTTTGCGTACGCCCTGGCAAGCTGTGTGCGGGTGATATGGCCGCGATCGACGCCCACGGTGGCACCGGGCGCACGGGCGTGCTCAATCTTGCCGCGTTGACTTACGACAAGTCAGGCCGGGAACATGTTGTACCTGCCAAGGCCGATTACACCGACGCCGGGCTGCACAAGTTTGTTCGCGCCTGGTGCGCCGACAATCATCCTTTGCGCACGGCCGCGGCCCGCGATGCGGCTACCGCGTTCACCACCAATCCGTCTTCCTGATCCAATCGGACACCGATCGATGAACCAAGAAATGACCTGGTCTCCCCTGCTCGGCCGCCTGTCGCTTGACGCGATACCGCTGCATGAGCCGATCATCGTCGCGACTTTTGCGGTTGTCGCGCTGGGCGGTTTCGCCCTCCTGGCCGCGCTCACCTATTACCGTCTGTGGGGCTATTTGTGGACCGAATGGTTCACCAGTGTCGATCACAAGAAAATCGGCGTGATGTATATGGTGCTGGGGCTGGTAATGTTCCTGCGCGGGTTTGCCGATGCGATGCTGATGCGGATGCAACAGGCTGTGGCGTTTAACGGCAACGACGGTTTTCTGCCTGCCCACCACTACGATCAGGTGTTCACCGCGCACGGCGTGATCATGATATTTTTCGTGGCCATGCCGTTCGTGACCGGGCTTATGAACTTTGTCGTGCCGTTGCAAATCGGCGCACGCGACGTGTCATTTCCGTTTCTGAACAATTTCAGCTTCTGGATGACCGCTTCGGGCGCGGCGCTGGTCATGGCATCGCTGTTCGTCGGCGAATTCGCCCAGACCGGCTGGCTGGCTTATCCGCCGCTGTCGAACCTTGCCTACAGCCCCGGTGTCGGCGTCGATTACTACATCTGGGCCCTGCAGATTGCTGGGGTCGGGACCACGCTGTCGGGGATCAATCTGATCGCCACAATCGTAAAAATGCGGGCGCCCGGCATGACCTTGATGCGCATGCCTGTGTTCGTGTGGACCGCGCTGTGCACCAATGTGCTGATCGTGGCCTCGTTTCCCGTGCTCACCGCGGTGCTCGCGATGCTCAGCCTTGATCGCTACATCGGCACCAATTTCTTCAGCAATGACTTCGGCGGCAGCCCGATGATGTATGTCAATCTCATCTGGATCTGGGGCCATCCCGAAGTCTACATCCTAATCCTGCCGATCTTTGGCGTGTTTTCCGAAATCACCTCCACGTTCAGCGGCAAGCGGCTGTTTGGCTATACGTCGATGGTCTATGCCACCGTCGCCATCACCTTGCTGTCGTATGTCGTGTGGTTGCACCACTTCTTCACGATGGGTTCGGGCGCGAGCGTCAACAGCTTCTTCGGGATCACCACCATGGTCATCTCGATCCCGACTGGTGCGAAAATGTTCAACTGGTTGTTCACGATGTACCGCGGCCGCATCCGCTACGAATTGCCGATGATGTGGACGGTGGCATTTATGCTGACTTTCGTGATCGGCGGCATGACCGGGGTCATGCTGGCAGTGCCCCCAGCCGACTTCGTGCTGCACAACTCCCTGTTCCTGATCGCGCATTTCCACAATGTCATCATCGGCGGGGTCGTGTTCGGCACATTTGCCGCGATCAATTACTGGTGGCCGAAAGCCTTTGGCTTCAAGCTCGACCCGTTCTGGGGCAAAGTCAGCTTCTGGTGCTGGGTGCCCGGCTTCTGGCTGGCATTTGCACCGCTTTATGTGATGGGCCTGATGGGCGTCACGCGTCGGATGCGGGTGTTTGATGATCCCAGCCTGCAACCCTGGTTCATCGCGGCGGCACTCGGCGCCGTGCTGGTTGCCTGCGGTATCGGGGCAATGCTCATGCAGTTTGCCGTCTCGATCAGCCGTCGCGAAGAATTGCGCGATGAAACCGGTGATCCCTGGGGTGGGCGCACGCTCGAATGGGCAACCAGCTCACCGCCACCCGATTACAACTTTGCCTTCACCCCGGTGATTCACGATCTTGATGCGTGGGACGACATGAAGCGTGCGGGTGTTGCCGCCCCTGTCACCGGATTTCGCCCGATCGCCATGCCCCGGAACACAGGCGCCGGCATTATCCTGGCGGGCATTGCCACGGTGTTCGGCTTTGCCATGGTCTGGCATATCTGGTGGATGGCGGGCGCAGGCTTTGCGGCGCTGCTGCTGACCGGGATCGCCCATACCTTCAACACCGACCGGACATTCCACATCCCTGCCGATGTGGTTGCCCGGACCGAAGCGGCCCATGCGCGTCAACGCGCGTTGGCCGAAGGAGCCTGATCGATGCGCCAGTCTGCTTTTGCCTCGCTGCGACCCGGTGCCAACACCGCGCACTATTACGACCTCGACGAGCACGACCATCCCGAAGGTGGGAGCACGTTGTTTGGTTTCTGGCTCTACCTGATGAGCGATTGCCTGATCTTTGCCATGCTGTTTGCCGCTTATGGCGTTCTGGGCGGCAATTATGCGGCAGGTCCGGGACCGAAGGATTTGTTCGATCTGCCGTTGGTGGCCGTCAACACCGCAATGCTGCTGCTTTCTTCGATCACGTATGGCTTTGCGCTGATCGCGATGCAGCGCGGTCGGGTCGGAGCGGTTCAGACCTGGCTGGCCGTTACCGGTCTTTTCGGCGCAGCCTTCCTCAGCATCGAACTCTATGAGTTTTCGCATCTGATCGCCGATGGCGCGACGCCGCAGCGCAGCGCGTTTCTGTCCGCGTTTTTTACACTGGTCGGCACGCATGGTTTGCATGTCACTTTCGGTCTGGTCTGGCTCGGCACTTTGCTGGTCCAATTGGCCCGCAACGGGCTGACCGAGGCGATGCAGCGGCGCCTGTTCTGCCTTTCGATGTTTTGGCACTTTCTCGACGTCATCTGGGTCGGCGTGTTCACTTTTGTCTATCTGATGGGATCCTTGCGATGAGCGCTTTGCAATCACCGGCGCATGGCCATGGCGCGGCGCCACATGTTGCGTTGAAGGATTATGCGACCGGGTTCGTCCTCTCGGTTGTCCTTACCGCAATACCGTTCTGGCTGGTCATGTCGGGCGTGCTGGGCGACAAGTCGCTGACGGCAATGATCGTCGCGATTTTCGCCGGCGTACAAGTCGTCGTGCAGATGGTGTTTTTCCTCCACATGAACACCAAGTCCGAAGGCGGCTGGAATTTTCTCGCGCTGGCGTTCACGATCATTCTGGTGGGTATCGTGATGTCAGGCTCTCTCTGGGTCATGTACCATCTCAACCAGAACATGATGCCAATGTCGCACGCGATGGCCGATCAACCATGATCGGTTCGCCCGCAAACGGGCGGGCATGGGCACCGGCGTTGTTCCTGCTGGTGTTGGCCCTGCTGTTTGCGGGTCTGGGTGTTTGGCAAATACAGCGGCTGGGCTGGAAGACCCGGCTGATCGCACAAACCGAGGCGGCAGTTCATGCCGCACCGCTCGATCCGGCTGATCTGCCAGCGGGCGATCTGTCGACACTGACATACCGGCGCCTGGCGATGACCGGCCACCTCGTGCCCCAGGCTGCGACGCTGGT
>CAIPWG010000508.1 GCA_903868655.1 uncultured Sphingomonadales bacterium | reverse complement strand
GGGCCTGCCCGTGCTGCTGATGCTGGCCGCCGTGGTGACGTTCCACAGTCTTGTCGCCAAGCCGTTCTATATCCCCTCGATCTCGATGATGCCCAATCTGCTCGTTGGCGACCGCCTGGTGGTCACGAAATACCCCTACGGCTGGTCGTGGGTATCGGCCTCGTTCCACGTTTTGCCGCGATCACGCTTACGGCTGTTTGCGGCCACGCCTGAATATGGCGACGTCGTCATTGTTGTGCCACCCAACAGCGATGAGGACTATATCAAACGCGTCGTTGCCTTGCCGGGTGATCGGATCGCCGTGATCGGCGGGCAGATCATACTGAATGGCCGACGCGTGCCGCAAATCAGCGAAGCACCGCTGCTGCTGCCGGTCGATGCCAACCAGCCGTGCGATGCTGATGATTTTCCCGGATTGCGCATCCGTGCCGCAGACGGCCGTAAATATTGCGAATTGCCGATCTTTCGCGAAACGCTGCCCAATGGCGCAACCTATCGCATAATCGACCACCGTGACCAACCGCTCGACAATTACCCTGAGACGCGTGTGCCTGCTGGCCACGTATTTCTGATGGGTGACAACCGCGACCATTCGGCCGACAGCCGCGCCCCGATCGAAGACAAAGGCCTGGGTGGGCCAGTGCCGCTGTCCAGCGTGGGCGGGCGCGCTGAATTCGTAACCTTTTCGCTCGATGGCAGCGAAAGCTGGAACCCGGCGACGTGGTGGAATGCCTTGCGACCTGGCCGATCATGGACCAGACTGCGGCCAATGGTTGTGCAACGGGGGCATTGATGGACGGGGTGGACGAGCCGGCAGTGCAGGCAGTCGGACCGACCGATATCCGCGACGGGCTGATCCGTGCCGAAGCCAAACGCGCGCTCGTGTGGGTTAGCGTCATCGCGCTCGCGGCACTGGCGGTCTATCTGGCGCAACCGCTGCTGGTGATTTTTGGCGGAATCGTGTTTGCCGCAATGATCGACGGCGGACAGCGCCTGCTGGGGCGTTTGCTGCCTGCCGTGCCACGCGGCCTGCGCATCGCACTAGTACTGCTGGGCGCGGTCGGTTTCATGGTGTGGCTGGTGCTTTTTGCGGGCAGCCAGATTGCCGCCCAAGCCGCAGCGCTGCCCCATTTGGTGCAAACCGAAGCCCAAATGTTGAGCGATCTCGCACGCGCGCACGGTCTGCTTCCGCAGACCGTCGATGTGCCAGCGTTATCGGCGCGAGTGGCCGAGCAACTGGCCGGCGGGGTCGGTATGCTGACCCGCGCAGTGGGCGGGTTGCTGGGGGGCTTTACCACGGCCTTTCTGATCCTGATCCTGGGCATCTATTTCGCCGCAGAGCCGGACTTGTATCAGCGCGGCATTGCCTGGTTGCTGCCTGCGCAAAACCGTGAAGACTGGCACGGCACCGCGCAAGCCATGGGTCGGTCTTTGCGGCGCCTGCTGTTCGGGCGGCTGCTGGGCATGGCATCGGAAGGCCTCGCCACCTGGCTGCTGCTGTCGATATGGGGTGTGCCGATGGCTGCGCTGTTGGGTCTCCTGACCGGCCTGCTGGCGTTTCTGCCCAATATTGGAGCGCCGATATCGGGCAGTCTGATGATCCTGGTTGGTTTTTCGGGTGGCGTCCACAGCGGCGTCTATTGCATCGTGGTCTATGCGCTGGTGCAGATTGTCGATGGCAACGTCGTCGTGCCGATGGTCGCAAAAAAGACCGCCGATCTGGCCCCGGCGCTGGTGCTTGGCGCGCAATTGATCTTTGGCGTGCTGTTTGGCCTGCTAGGGCTGATCCTGGCCGATCCGATGGTGGCCATGGTCAAAATCGCGCTTGAACGCCAGGCCCGGCGCAACGATGCGCCAGCCGACGTGCCGATCCCGGTCGAACAGGATTAGCACGGTGACCCGCATACTGGCCGGTTTTGGCCTGTTGATGATTGCCCTGATCGTGATCCAAATCGCGGCCATCGCACTGGCCGGTCCGACGATCGAAATCTGGCGGATGGGCCCTCGCACCGCCTTTGTGCCCCAACCCGCCCTGCCCCCCGACAGCTATCAGCAGCCGGCGATGTGGCTCGCCCGGCCCGATCTGCCCAACGATCCTGCGCGCATACTGCCCCCGGGCGTCCGCCATGACCGCGTGGGGTCTGCGTTTGTATTCTTCGTTCATCCCACCACCTTCATGGCCCGCAACCACTGGAACGCGCCACTGGATCACGCCGATTCGCGGATGCGCGCCAACCTTGCGGTGCGATCGATGGCCAGCGTGTTCAACGACGAGGCCGGGATCTATGCCCCGCGCTATCGTCAGGCCGCGATGGGCACATTTCTGGTCGATCGGCCCGAATCACAAACCGCGCTGACGCTGGCCGAGTCCGACGTACGCGCGGCGTTTGCGACATTTTTGCGCACAATCCCGCCCCATGCGCCCATTGTGATGGCAGGCCACAGCCAGGGCGCGCAAATCACTTTGCGCCTGTTGCGCGATATGGTCCGCAACACACCAGTCGCACCGCGGATTGTGGCGGTCTATCTGGCAGGATGGCGTGTCTCGCCCGCTCATGATTTGCCCTCTACCGGTCTGACAGCGTGTACCCGCGCCAACCAGAGCGGCTGCGCGATGGCATGGATGACCTTTGCCGATCCCGCCGATCCGGAACAGGCCCGTACGATTGCATCGCATTACCCTGCGCTCGATGGCCAGCACAGCGATGATGCCCCGCTGTGCACCAACCCGCTGACAGCGGGCGCCACCGCGGCCGCACCGGCCAGTGCCAATCTGGGCAGCATGGCGACAGGCGATGAATGGCGCAGGCCTGCGCTGGTCATGCCGTCGGTCGGCGCGCACTGCGATCCGGCAACTGGCGTGCTGGTGGTTTCCCATCCGCCGCATCTGGGTGATCAGGTCTTGTCCGGGAACAATTATTCGACTTACGACTTTGCACTGTTCTGGCGCAATCTTCGCGCCGACTTGGCCCGACGCGAAGCCGCATGGCAACAGGAGCACGCCCCATCCTAATCCATACCAGTACCGGCACGTTTCGCGAGGCCCTGCCCGAAGGTGGCGTCTTGCTTGGGCTTGATCCGGGCACCAAAACAATCGGTCTCGCCCTGTGCGATGCGGGCTGGCGTTTCGCCAGCCCGACGCGGACTTTGACCCGGCGCAAGTTTCGCGATGACAAAGCCGAGATCGCGGCATTGATTGCCGAACGCGCGGTGCGCGGCATGGTCATCGGGTTACCGCTCAATATGGATGGCAGCGACAGCCCGCGTGCCCAATCGGCACGCGCGATGGCGCGCAATCTGGGCGATCTGAACCTGCCGATCATGATGTGGGACGAACGCTGGTCCACCGTGGCGGCCGAACGCGCGATGATCGCACAAGACATGAGCCGCGCGCGCCGCGCCGAACGGATCGATGCCCACGCCGCAGCCTTGATCCTGCAAGGCGCGATCGACGCGCTGTCGGGTGCGCTGTTCTAAGTTGTCTTTGGCCACTTATCGATGCAGGACAACATTATGAACACTCCCGACGCTGGCCAATCGCCACTGGATCGCTTTGCCCAATCGGTGGGATTCAACCCACAGGATTGGTCCCGGCACATGAATTCGCATGGGCACAGCGGTTTTATCGGCATGCGCTATCGCGATCATGGCGATATCTGGATCGAACTCGAATTCGATTGGCGCGACGATCTGGTGGGCGATCCTGAAACCGGGGTCCTGGCGTCAGGGCCCATCATCAGCCTGCTCGACAACACCACATCGATGTCGGTGTGGACCCGCACCGGTGTATTCAGCCCGCAAGTCACGCTGGATCTTCGGATCGACTACACCCGCGCGGCCACCCCGCGTAAACCCATCATTGCGCGCGCCGAATGCTATCAATTGCGCAAATCGATGGCCTTTGTGCGCGGCATTGCCCACGATGGTGATATCAACGATCCGGTAGCGCATGCCGCAGGCATCTTCATGCTGGTCAATGGGCAGGAGTGGGTGAAATGAAAAGCACCGAACTGCCCCCATATGCCCGGGCAATGGGCATGGAATTCGTTGGCGTGGACAACGGCAGCCCGGTGATCGCGATGGCCTGGTCGGATCGCGCGATGGGGCGACCGGGGTTCATGCATGGCGGCGCGATGGGCGGTGTGCTCGAAATGGCCGGGTTCACCGCGCTCGAAGCCGAACTGGAACGCCAGGGCCTGGATGTGCGGATCAAACCGATCAACATCAGCACCGAATATTTGCGCGGTGGGCTGCCCGAAACAATCTATGCACGTGGTCAAGTGGTGCGCGCCGGGCGCCGCGTGGCCAATGTTCAAATCGAAGCTTGGCAGGGCGATCGCACGCGCCCGGTTGCCAGTTGCTGGATGAATTTTCAGATATCACCCAGAAAGGTCTGATCCAGCCGCTTGGATCCGCAATTCCACAACCAGGCCGTCAGGCTCCACATCACCCGGCGCCAACCGCAGCGCATCGGCGCGTGCGCGTGCCAGAATGGCAGATGGCACGTCGGGGCCCACGACCAGTGCGTCGGCGTGGCCCAGCAGGCGCGCGTGCCGCAAAGTCAAATCCTCGGGGTCCGTGCTGGTCAGCTGGATGACATGACGCCCGGTGGCATTGGGCACCGCACCATCAATCCAGCGTATCACCGCATCGGCATCGTGTTCGCGCATCGGGTCCAGCGGCCCGCCCGGCACGAGTGCGGCGTCGATCCCGCGCCGCCGTGTCGCGCCATCGGGCCAGCGCGTGCGTAACGCCGACCGCGCGGCATAAAGCGCATCGGCCAAAGTACCGAGACCTTGCGGCAACAGCGCATCCAGTCGCAGCCGCAGCGCCTTGGCCAAACCTGCGCTGGCGCCGACCGTGCCCACCGCGATTACCACCGGCGCGCGGTCGATCAGCGAAGGCGTGGTGAAATCGCACAAGTCGGGCCGATCGACCACATTGACCAGCAAACCGGCGCAACGCGCGCGCAACGCATCGGCCTGCAACGCGGTTTCGTCTTCATGCGCGATAAACGCAATCCGCGCCCCCTGGTCGATGCCCAGCGCCAGATCGTCGATCACTTTTGCGCCGGCGCGTTCTACCAACCTCCGCTTCGCCGACGCCGCATCGCCATGGCCCAACACGATAACCGGTTGACCGGTCAGCCGGTGAAACAGCGGCAGCGCGGGAAGCGTCACAGCAAAAAGTCCGGCACGCGCTCGGCCGCCAGGATCGTCGAAGGTTCAATCCGTTCGGCCACTATCGCCCAGCGGTCGCCGTCGACCATGACTTCGGGCACCATTGCGCGCGAATTGTAAGTGTTGGCCATCGTCGCGCCATACGCTCCGGCGGTGCGGAACACCGCCAGATCGCCACGTGCCACAGTGTCGATATCGCGCGCCATTGCAAAGGTATCGCTCGATTCGCAGATCGGGCCGACAATGTTGGCGGTCATCTGTGCGCCCGAGGGCGCGACTGCCGCAAAATCGTGCCAGGCATCGTACATCGCGGGCCGCGCCAGATCGTTCATGGCCGCATCGACCACCACCCAGGGATGGCCCGCGCCTTCTTTCACGCGCACTACGCGGGTTAGCAGGACACCCGTGTTGCCGGTGATCACCCGGCCCGGCTCGAACATCAGCGTCGCACCCCAATCGGCTGTAACGCGCGCCACCATCGCGGCATATTCGCCCGGTTGGGGAAATATATCGCCGCTCTTGTAAGGCACGCCGACGCCACCGCCGAGGTCCATGTGCGAAACCGTGTGCCCAGCCGCGCGGATGGTGCGCATCAGATCGCCAACTTTAAGGAACGCGGCTTCAAGCGGATCGAGCCGCGACAACTGGCTGCCGATGTGCAGCGCCAGCCCGCGCATTGCCAGACCCGGCTCGCCCGCCAGCCGGGCATAGATCGCAGCCGCCCGGTCAAACGGCACGCCAAATTTGTTTTCCGCCTTGCCGGTCGAAATCTTGCCATGGGTGCCCGCATCGACATCGGGATTGACCCGCAGCACACACGTCGCGGTCCGCCCCAGGCGGCGCGCGATTTCAGCGAGTTCCAGCCCTTCTTCGGCGCTTTCCAGATTGAACTGGCCGATCCCGGCTTCGAGCGCGCGGATCAGTTCTGCGCTGGTCTTGCCCACACCCGAAAATACAATATCCGCAGGCGCCATGCCTGCGGCCAACGCGCGTTCCAGTTCCCCGCCCGACACGACATCGGCACCATAACCTTCGGTTGCCAGCACTTTCAGCACGGCCAGATTGGGGTTCGATTTCACCGCAAAGGCAATGTGCACCGACGGCAGGATTGCCAGCGCATCGCGAAACACGCGCGCATGGCGGATCAGCGTCGCGCGCGAATAGACATAGACCGGGGTGTCCACGCCATCGGCAATCTGCGGCAGGGCCACTGCTTCGGCATGAAGCACGCCGTCGTGATATTCAAAATGGTCCATCGGTCGGGCTTTCGCGCAAAAGGTCAGTTTTCCGGGGGCAAGTCGAACGGATCGTCAGCGCGTTCTTCGGAACGGACGCGCACATCGACATTGCGTTCGGGTTTGACCTGCACCGGCGATTTGAGCAACTGGTCGGCATTGGGCCGATACCCTGTGCCATAAGGCGCTGGCGGCAGCTGGTGCCCCGCCAAGGGTTTGAGCACGCGGCGTGCGCCACAACCAGTCAGCGCCAACGCCGACAATGCCACCCAGATGAGCGTCGAACGCGATCGCATGTCAGCTCTCCAGCCCCAGATCGCGGCGCGCCTGGGCCACGCGCTGGGCAACTTGCGCCGGCGCGGTGCCGCCATGGCTAACCCGTGCTGCCACCGAGGCTTCGACACTGAGCGCAGCAAAGACCCGTTGATCGATCCGTGGATCGATCTCTTGCAAGTCTGCCAATGGCAATTGATCGAGCGCAATGCCCCGGCTTTCGGCCAGGCGCACCGCGGTGCCGGTAATGTGATGCGCCTGCCGGAACGGAATATCGGCCTGTCGTACCAGCCAGTCGGCCAGATCGGTGGCCGTGGCATAACCCAGTTCGGCCGCGGCGCGCATCCGTTGGTTGCGAAACCGCGCCTCTGCCACCATGCCGGTCATCGCCGCGATCGATAGCGCCAGCAGGCTCGCAGCTTCGAACACCGGTGGTTTGTCGTCCTGCATGTATTTTGAATAGGCCAGCGGCAGGCCCTTCATGGTGATAATCAGCGATGTCAGGCTGCCGACGATACGCCCTGCATGGCCGCGCACCAGTTCGGCAGCATCGGGGTTTTTCTTTTGCGGCATGATCGAGCTGCCGGTCGACAGGCTGTCGGGCAGCACCACAAAGCCGAACGGTTGGCTCGCCCAGATAATGAATTCCTCAGCCAGCCGCGACAAGTGCAAGGAAATCTGCGCCGCCGCCATCAGGAAATCGAGCGCGAAATCGCGGTCCGATACCGAATCGAGGCTGTTGGCCGTCGGCCGGTCAAAGCCCAGCGCTGCTGCCGTGGCATGGCGATCGATCGGGAACCCGGTTCCCGCCAGCGCGGCGGCGCCCAGCGGGCATTCATTCATCCGCACCCGTGCCGCTGCCAGCCGCGACCGGTCGCGGCGCACCATTTCGTAATAGGCCAGCAGATGATGGCCGAGCGTAACGGGTTGCGCGGTTTGCAAATGGGTAAAGCCGGGCATGATCGAGGCGGCGTGTTCGTCCGCGCGCGTGACAAGCGCGACTTGCAACGCTTGCAGCCCCGCATCGGTTTGATCGAGCATGTCGCGCACCCACAGTCGGAAATCGGTGGCCACCTGGTCGTTGCGGCTGCGCGCGGTGTGCAGACGCCCCGCGACCGGCCCGATCAATTCGGCCAGCCGGCTTTCGGTAGTCATGTGGATGTCTTCAAGATCCCAGTCTTCGGGCACACCCTGCGCGGCATATTCGGCAGCGACCTGATCAAGCCCGGCGGCAATTTTCGCGGCATCGTCGGCAGAGATGATTGCTTGGGCGCCCAACATCGCAACATGCGCCTTTGACGCGGCGATGTCTTGCCCCCACAGTGCCTTGTCGAACGGGATCGAGGCATTTATCTCGCGCATGATCGCCGAAGGGCCGGCAGCGAACCGCCCGCCCCACATCTGGTTGGAGCCTGAATTGCCGCTCATGACACGTCGTCTGCCTTTGGTGGTTGCGCTGGCTGGATTAAGCCTTGCCGGATTGAGCCTGTCGGGATGCGATAGAGAGCCGCGCGCCCCGGCGCAACCGGAGAGCAGTGCTTCGGCGCCCGCCGCCGATGCGGCCGAGGGCTTCGTTGGCAAAATCGACGCCAGCCACAAGGGCTCTGCCCTGCCGCAACTGACCGTCCACGACCCCAGCGGCGCAAAATTGGCGATCGCCGGTTTGCGGGGGAAGCCGGTGCTGATCAATGTCTGGGCGACTTGGTGCGCACCTTGCGTCAAGGAACTGCCCACGCTTGAGGCGCTCGCTGCGCGTGAAGCCGGCAAGTTGGCGGTCGTAACGGTATCGCAGGACAGCGCACAACCCGAAAAAGTGGCCGCCGCGCTGGCAAGCCATCATTTCGACCATCTGCACCCCTGGCTCGATCCCGACAACACGCTGGCCAATTTTTATGGCGCTGGCGAATTGCCCACCAGCGTGCTGTACGATGCGAAAGGTCGCGAAGTCTGGCGCATGGCTGGTGCCCACGATTGGTCCACACCCGACAACACCGCGCTGATCGCCCCGGCAATGCCGTAAGGGAAAGCGCAAAGCCGCAGCAAACCGTGAAAAATTCGTCGGCACCAATCCGCGCAAAGCCCCTTTTCGGACGCGCTGCAATCCCCTAACCACCCGCTTAAATGGAGTCGGGAGAGCGCAGCGGCATGGTGCAGGACACAGACGAAAACGGGCTGACCTTGCTGCAACTGGCCGATCGGCTGGAACGGCACGGCGACCTGTTTCGGCTGCACGGTGCAGCGGGCTGGATGCAGGGCCGCACCATGTATGGTGGGGCCTCATCGTTCATCGCCTATCTGGCGGCAAGCCGCATGTTTCCCGAGCTGCCACCGCTGCGGGCCGCGCAGATCGGCTTTATCGGGCCAGTCGGCGAAGATATCGAGGCACGCGCCACGATGTTGCGCACCGGCAAAAGCGTCAGCCACGTTGAAACCACGCTGTGGTGCGACGGCGTGCTGGCGCATCGCGCCACGTGGCTGTTCGGCAAAGCCCGCGACGGCAACGGCCACAAGCCTGCTGATCGACTGATGCATCTGACCCAGCCCGAAGAGGCCGAGATCGTCCCCGCTTCACCCCGTTCGCCTGCGTTCATCCGTCGGTTGGAACTGCGCCGCGCCGCACCACGTGGCGGCGATGGGCAGATTGCCGTACGTCGCTGGGTGCGGTTGCTCGAACGCGACGGGCTCGACCCTTATGCCGAACTTGTCGCCATCGGCGACACGCTGCCGCCTGGATCGATGCGCGCGATGGAACGCCCCGGTCCGCTCAGTTCCATCAATTGGTCGTTTACGCTGCTGGGCGAAAACCCGATGACCCGCGATGGCTGGTGGTTGTTGGAAACAGCATCCAACCATATGGCCGACGGGTTTTCCAGCGAGACCTTGCGGATGTGGAATACCGATGGCACCGAAGTGATGCGCGGACTGCAATCGGTCGCAATTTTCGGATAAGACTGCCCGACGCAACGGGCCGAAGAGGATGCACACAATGGATCTGGCAAACCCAGTTGATCATGGCTTTGATCCCGCGCGGCTCGATCGGGTGGCAGCGTTTGTCGAACGCGATTATGTCGCGCCCGGCCGGTTTCCGGGGGCTGACATCCTGATTGCGCGCGACGGGGTGCCGGTGTGGCGGGCCACCATGGGCCAGATGCGTGCCGACGGCATGCCCTGGGCCACCGATGCGATTTGCCGCATCGCGTCGATGACCAAGCCGATCGTGTCGATCGCATTCATGATGCTGGTCGAACAAGGCCTGATCGCGCTCGACGATCCGGTTACCAAAGTGCTGCCCGAATTTGCAGGCCTGCGGCTCTATGCCGGCGGCGGCGGCGATGCGCCGTTCAACCCCGGCCCTTTGGCCAAACCGATGCGCATGGTCGATCTGTTGAGCCACCGTTCGGGGCTGACGTACGGCATCCAGAATCGCAACAACCTCGATGCCGCCTATCGCAAGGCGCGGCTCGACGGGCATCCGGGGATTGCCGACAACGATACGTTCATTGCCGAGCTGGCCAAGCTGCCGCTGGAGTTCAATCCGGGTGAGGCCTGGCAATATTCGGTCTCTGTCGATGTGTTGGGGGTGATCGTCAGCCGCTTGTCCGGTCAGAGCCTTGGCGCCTTCCTCAAGACCCATATTTTCGAACCGCTGGGCATGCACGACACTGCCTTCGATTGTCCGGCGGACAAGGCGCATCGACTGACCGATGGATGGATGCATGTGCCGGGCGGAAAGCCCAAAGTGTTCGACCCCGCGGAAAAATCGGGCGTGCTGCGCCAACCCAAGTTTGAAAGCGGTGGCGGCGGGCTGCTGTCCACGCTCGAAGATTACTACCGGTTCTGCCGCATGCTGATCGGACAAGGGGGCACCGATGGCGTTCGCCTGATCAGCCCGGCGACGCTGCGACTGATGACTGCCAACCACCTGCGTCTGGCCGATGGCAGCCCGGCAGACCTGCCGCAAGTAGCGCGTGCGCTGTTCAGCGACGCCAAGCAGGCAGGCACCGGTTTTGGACTTGGCTTTGCCGTAACCACCGATCCCGTACGCAACCTGACGCCGGGCAATGCCGGCGAATATTTCTGGAGCGGGATTCATTCAACCAAGTTCTTCATCGATCCGGTCGAAGGCTTGTCGGTCGTGTTCATGACCCAGGTTATGCCCTCGGTGATCTTTCCAATCCGCGAACAGCTCAAGACCCTGATTTACGCCGCGCTGGTCGAAAGCCGCGCCTGACCATACCCAAGGAGATTGCCATGTCTGACCCTATCCACGGCGCCCGCGAGCATATCGAAGCCGCGCGCAAGGCGGCTGCCAGCGTTGACGATATTGCATCCGACACCCCTTTGATCGCGATCAATCAGGTCGGTGTGATCGGCGCCGGAACCATGGGCGGCGGGATCACGATGAATTTCCTGACCGCAGGCATCCCGGTCACGATTGTCGAAACCAATCAGGAAGCGCTCGATCGCGGGGTGGCGACAATCCGCCGCAATTACGAAGCCACGGTCAAGCGGGGCAAGATGGATGCCGCTCTGGCCGAACGCGCCATCGGCCTGCTGACCCCGACACTCGATTTCGATGCACTGGCTTCGGCCGATCTGGTGATCGAAGCGGTTTATGAAAGCATGGATGTCAAAAAGGATGTGTTCGGGCGGCTGGACGCAATTGCCAAGCCCGGCGCGATTCTGGCCAGCAACACCAGCTATCTCGATATCGATGCGATTGCGGCGATCACGAAGCGCCCTTCATCGGTCTTGGGCATGCATTTCTTTTCGCCAGCCAATGTCATGAAACTGCTCGAAGTGGTGCGGGGCAAGGCCACAGGCGCCGCGGAACTGGCCACCGTCATGGCACTGTCGGTGCGGATCGGCAAAATTCCGGTCGTGTCCGGCGTATGCCATGGCTTCATCGGCAACCGCATGCTGTCGCCCCGGCAGGCGGCCGCGCATGCGCTGATCATGGAAGGCGCGAATTACTGGGATGTGGACGAAGCCCTGCTCGAATTCGGTTTTCCGATGGGTCCGTGGCAGATGGCAGATCTCGCGGGCGTCGATATCGGCTGGCACCGTGATCCGTCACGCATTGAAAGCCTGCGCGATGCGCTATGCGCGGTGGGCCGTTGGGGTCAGAAGACCAAGAAGGGTTTTTACGATTACGACGACAATCGCCAGCGCACGCCGTCCGACGAAGTCAAAGCGATCATCGCCGATTTCGCCGCCAAGGAAGG
>CAIPWG010000507.1 GCA_903868655.1 uncultured Sphingomonadales bacterium | reverse complement strand
CGCATTGATAGACGCCTGAACTTCCTGTTCAGCCACATCGAGCGACAGCCCAAGCGAAAATTGCAATGTGATTACAGAAGCGCCCGACGACGAATACGATGTCATGCGGGTCAACCCGGGCATTTGCCCGAATTGACGCTCCAACGGGCTGGTGACGGTCAGTGCCATAACGTCGGGGCTGGCCCCCGGATACAGTGTGCTGACCTGGATCGTGGGGTAATCAACCTGCGGCAGCGCCGACAACGGCAACTGTTTCCATGCAACCAGTCCCGCCAGCAGCAAAGCCACCATCAGCAGTGTGGTTGCGACCGGCCGCAAGATGAAGGGGCGCGATGGTCCTCCGGTTGGGAGCTCCCCACCCGGCACGGCGGCCGCATTGGCGCTGTCGGTCACTGTCCGCCGGCTCCGCCTTGATTGCGTTTAGCCCCACCGGCGCCGCCCTTGTCACCGGGCAAGCGGACCACAGACCCTTCATCCAGCCCGTCTGCGCCTTCGGAAACGACCACCTGGCCCTTTTGCAAGCCGGACAGGATAGCCGTATTGGTGCCATCGCTTGGCCCCAACCGGACAATCGCGATCTTCACGGTCTTGTCTGGCTGAACCACGAAAGCGAAATCGCCTTGCGCACCATGCCGCAATGCCGAAACGGGCACGATCGGCACTTGCCTCAACGTATCGACAAGCATCGATACGTTGACGAACTGGTTCGGAAACAGCGCCATCGTGGCCTTGCTGTCCTTGCCACCGACCGGTGCATTGCCAACCCGCGCCTTGGCCATGACCGTCCCGGTGCCGGTGTTGATCTGGTTGTCGAACGTTGCAAAGATGCCGTGGGCCAGGACAGTCTTGTTGTCCTGATCCAGCACCGTTACCGGCAGCCCGGCGCCAGTGCCCGCCTTGCGCTGTACGTCTCCCAACATCGCCTGGGGCAGCGAAAATTCCACGTCAATCGGGTCGATCCGGGTCACCGTTGCCACCCCACCGGTGGTCGATGGCGTGACATAGTTGCCAACAAACACCTGCTTCAAACCAATCCGGCCCGCAAAAGGCGCCTTGATCGTGGCGTATTGCAGGTTCAACCGCGCGGTACCCACCGCGGCACGATCGGTGGCCACCGTTCCTTCAAGCTGCGCCACGGTCGCGCGTTCATCTTCCATGGTCTGGCGTGCGATAGAATCCTGTGCTGCCAGCATTTCATAACGCTTGAGATCGAGCCGAGCCATCGCAAGGCTGGCCTGATCGCGCGCCAGCGTGCCTTGTGCCTGTTGCAACGACAATGCGTAGGGGCGTTGATCGATCTGCACGATCGGCTGGCCTTGAGCGACCAGTTGCCCTTCCTTGAACAGAATGGCTGTGACATTGCCGCTGACCTGGCTTTGCACCGTCGCAGTGTCGAGTGGAACAACCGTACCGATCGCGCTGACCGTTTCGGGCATGTCGGCCAATGCAACTGTTGCAACCGCTACAGCCGCCGGGGGCCGGCCCGCTCTGGTGTTCTTGGTAACCCCCGCGGCCGCGAACCAATAGGCCAACAAGGCGACCCCTGCCAGTCCGACCAGGACCAAAACCCAGGCGAACCAGCGCGGACGTGACCGCTGCGCTGCGGCGCTATCCTCGATGAACTTTGACAGGGTAAACCTCCATGGGCACAATCACGGCCGCAGCCCAAGACCCCTGAAGCGATTTTCCGCAAGGGCAATAGCCCGCGCGGGCAACCCTGCGGCGCACGTCCGCCGGGATCACGTCGGGTGACCTTGTTACCGGCGCGTCCTAACGCAAAACTGGTTCATTGAGGAACCTTTTAATTGTCGTGTCACACGCAAACAGGCCAGACAATTGCATCAAATCGTATCAGAGCTGCCGCCAGTCTTGGGATTGACGCCAACCCTCCGGCACGTCAACGCGGCTCCGCTTAACCCGGATCGATGGAGACCCTACGCGTGACAGACCCCTCAGTGGCTCCAACTCCAGTCATTGTACCACTGCCCGGCGCACCATTTGCAGGCAATCTGACCCTGATCGAAACCGGCGAGTGGACAGGCTGGTACCAATGGGAAGGTACCGATCCATTCGAGGATGCGACCGGACCGTTTTATGTCACGCGCGATCATGCGGGGATAGTGTGCGGTTTCCGCCCTGCTGCGCACAACCGCAATGGCCACGGCAATGTCCACGGCGGTTGCCTGATGACCTTTGCCGATTTCAGCCTGTTCATGCTTGGCGCTTCACACGGTGAAGAAGTCAACGGGGTGACTGTCACCATGAATTGCGAATTTCTGGCCCCGGCACTGGCTGGCCAAATGTTGATCGCGCGCGGCGAACGAACCGGAGGCGGGCGCAGTTTGATGTTTGTACGCGGAATGATTACCGCGGACGATCATCCAGTGCTGAATTTTTCCGGCGCCATCAAACGCTTCGCGCAACGCTGACGGTATCGCGAGCAAGGACCGGCGCCGCGCGCAGTCCTTGCTCACATCGCATCCAAAAATCAGGCCGAACGGGTGCCGTTCAGGGGAAAGCTGCCAAACATGCCAGCGGTCACGGTGCCAGAAATGGTGTCTCCGTCGACCGTTGCCTTGCAATCGATCTTCATCGGCATTGGCACGGTGATCTGGTTCGACCAGGTGATGGTGTCGCCATCAACCGCGCCATCCGTGATTTCGAGCGACCCCATCGGACCGATGTTGCTGCCGGTGAAGGTTGCGCCATCAGCCAATACGGTCAGGACCGACTGCTGCTCACCCATCGGGGTTCTGGTGGTGACTTGATAAGTGCCTGAAACCGACATCGCGCTCTCCCTTGTTCTGCGTTCGCCGGCCGGCAAACGCCTCCTGCTTCGCTCTTGCCTACAATGATGTCAATAGTATTGCAGCGCGCCCTTTTCGCGACGGGCAAACCTGATTTTGTTGCCGCTGCATGAAAACTTGATGCAGCAGCATGG
>CAIPWG010000506.1 GCA_903868655.1 uncultured Sphingomonadales bacterium | reverse complement strand
GCGTTGCCGTCCGGCCAGCGGGCTGAAAAAGACAATGGGGATTATGCCACATGTACGAGGACATGCCCTGAAAACCGCGCCGTTTCTGCAATCCGGCTTGTCCGCCGTCGGGACCTGTGCAAGCAATGGGGGTCAGACGGGATAAGCCTATGACCAATATCGCGTATGACGAAATGCTTGAGCCCGATGGCACGGTGCGGCCGGCCTATGCCGGCTATCGCGCATGGCTCGATGCCCAGGCCCCGGGCCTGCTGAAACGCAAAGGGGTTGAGGCAGAGGCATTTTTCCGACGCACCGGGATTACCTTCAATGTCTATGGCGCGGCCGATGCCGAAGAGCGGTTGATCCCGTTTGACTCGGTGCCGCGGATCATCACCGCCAGCCAATGGCGCAAGCTGTCGCGCGGGATCGAACAGCGGGTTCGCGCGCTCAATGCGTTTCTGCACGATCTGTATCATCGCCAGGAAATCGTCCGCGCCGGGCGCCTGCCCGAACGCCTGTTGCAGGGCAATTTGGCGTATCTGCCGCAGATGGCCGGTTTCACCCCCCCGGGCGGGGTCTATACCCATATCGTCGGGATCGATCTGGTGCGCACCGGCGAAGACGATTTCATGGTGTTGGAAGACAATGCGCGCACGCCGTCGGGGGTCTCCTACATGCTGGAGAACCGCGAAACGATGATGGCGATGTTTCCCGAGCTGTTTACCCGTGTACGGGTGCGCGAAGTGTCGGATTATCCCCGCCGGCTGGCGCGCAGTCTGGCCGCCTGTGCGCCCACGGCGTTTGCCGGAGACAAGCCGACGGTGGCGGTGCTGACGCCGGGGATATACAATTCAGCCTATTTCGAACATGCTTTCCTGGCAGACCAGATGGGCGCAGAACTGGTCGAAGGCAGCGATCTGAAAGTCGAAGGCGGGCGCGTGGCGATGCGCACGACCCAGGGCTGGCAACCGGTCGACGTGATTTATCGCCGGGTCGATGACGAATACCTCGACCCCCTGTCGTTCAACGCCGACAGTGTGCTGGGCGTGGCCGGGATCATGGACGTCTATCGCGCTGGCGGGATCACGATCGCCAATGCACCGGGCACCGGTATTTCGGACGACAAGGCGATTTACAGCTTCATGCCCGAAATCGTCGAATTTTATACGGGCGAAAAACCGATCCTGCCCAATGTGCCGACCTGGCGTTGTTCCGAGCCCGATGCATTGGCCTACGTGCTCGACAATCTGGCTGACCTCGTGGTCAAGGAAGTGCACGGTTCGGGTGGTTACGGGATGTTGATCGGGCCTACTTCGTCGAAAAAGGAAATCACCGCATTTGCCGCCAAGTTGCGGGCGCGGCCCAACAATTATATTGCGCAGCCCACTTTGTCGCTCTCAACCGTACCGATCTTTACCCGCGCGGGTTTGGCCCCGCGCCATGTCGATTTGCGCCCTTTTGTCCTGGTCAGCCCGCAGGGCATTGATATCACGCCAGGGGGGTTGACGCGTGTGGCACTGAAAAAGGGATCGCTGGTGGTCAACTCATCGCAAGGCGGCGGGACCAAGGACAGCTGGGTGCTGGACGACTGAGCATGGGCAAACGCAAGCACATCGGTGGAATGAACGCATGCTAGGCAGATCGGCAAACGGCACGTTCTGGCTGTTCCGTTACCTTGAACGCGCGGAAAACACCGCGCGGCTGATCGAGGCGGGGTTTCGCATGGCACTGACCCGCGACAGCGGCGCAGCCAGCGAGGAATGGCGCAGTGTGTTGATCACGCTGGGATTGCAGCATGCGTATGCCGCGCGTCACGGCGATGACGTGACCGGGCCGCAAGTGTTCAATTTCGTGCTGCGCGATCGGGACAATCCGGCCAGCGTGCTTGCGATGATCGAAACCGCGCGCACCAATGCACGTGCGGTGCGCACCGGGATCACCCGTGAAGTCTGGGAAGCTGTCAACGAAAGCTGGATGAAGCTGCGCGAGATGCTTGCCCGGCCGGTCACTGAAACGCGGTTGCGCGATGTGCTGGATGCGGTGCGACGTCAGGCGATTCAGGTGCGCGGTGCGATGGAAGGCACGATGCTGCGCAATGAAAACTATTACTTTGCCAACATCGGGACGTTTGTCGAACGCGCTGACAATACTGCGCGCATTCTCGATGTGAAATACTACGTGCTGCTGCCCAGTCTGGCGGCGGTCGGATCGAGCCTCGACAATGTGCAGTGGGAAAACGTGTTGCGCGCGGTCGCGGGCGAGCGGGCTTATCGCTGGCTCAATGCCGGGCAGATGGACCCACGCGGGATCGCGGCGTTTCTGATCCTCGATGAGCGGTTTCCGCGCAGTCTGGCATTCTGTTACGCGCAGTTGCTGTCCAATATGGCGATGCTGGCGCGCGAATATGCGTTTGAGACCGAGGCGCATGCGCTGCAGCGGGCCAGCCATGAACGGCTGGCTGGGCTGACCATCGAGGGTATCTTTGAACAAGGGTTGCACCAGTTCATCGGCGAATTTCTCGAATGCAATTATCGGCTCGCGCAGCAGATTCAGCGCGACTACCGCTTTGTGGAATAACCCATGCGCCTAGCGATCGATCATGCAACCACATACCGTTTTGTCGCACCGATCCGGCAGGGGCAACAGCGACTGCGGCTCACCCCGGTATCTTCGGCGGGGCAAGAGGTGATTGCCTGGAATATCGAATGTGACGGTGCGCGTGTCGAATTGGGCTATGACGACGAATATACCAATCGCGTCACGCTGGTGGGGCTGACACCCGGCACGCGCGAAGTCACGATCCGGGCGCATGGTCTGGTGCAAGCGCGCGATGATGCAGGCGTGGTCGGGCGGCACAATGGATATCTTCCGCTATGGCATTTTGCCCGCGACACTGCGCTGACTGCACGCGGTAGCCGGATTGCCGCGCTGGTGGCGGGCCTGGATGCAGAGGCTGCGCGTGACCGATTGGCAACGCTGCACAGCTTGACCGAGCGCGTGCGCGGGGCGGTGGTCTATGCTCAGGGCCATACCGACGTTGCCACTACGGCCGAAAGTGCCTTGGCTGCAGGACGCGGGGTATGTCAGGATCAGGCACACGTGTTTATCGCCGGCGCGCGCGCACTGGGCATTCCGGCGCGCTATGTCAGCGGCTACTTGCTGATCGACGGTCGCGAGGAACAGGATGCCGGGCATGGCTGGGCGGAAGGCTACGTCGAAGGGTTGGGGTGGATCGGGTTTGACGTGGCCAATGCGATTTGCCCCGATGACCGTTATGTGCGCGTCGCGACTGGCCGCGACTATGGTGATGCGGCCCCTGTAAAAAGCATGACTTTTACCGTGCCGGGCGAAAGCGACGAAACCATGCGCGGCGACGTGTTGTCGACGACGCTCAGCGTGCGGTCGTTGACCTCTGCGTGACAACAGCGGCAATCGCGGTTTTGCGAATCGGCCCGTTGGGCTAGGGCGCACTTCGTAGCAATTCCTGCTGACAGGTATGGCGCGGTTGTCGCACGGCATCGCGTGAGGGCGTTTTGAATGACATATTGCGTGGGCATGATGCTGGATGCCGGGCTGGTGCTGATGAGCGATACCCGCACCAATTCGGGCGTCGACAACATTTCCACGTTTCGCAAGATGTTCAGCTGGCAAGTGCCTGGTGAACGGATCATCACGCTGATGACGAGTGGCAATCTGGCCACGACCCAGGCCGTGATCAGCCAACTGGAAGAACGCAACAAGATCCCCGGTGATCGCCATCCGACGATACTTGAGGCGCCGACGATGTTTCAGGTCGCCAGCGAAGTCGGGAGAATGTTGCGCACGGTGATCGAGGGGCCTGGCGATCGGCGTCGGCCCCATAAACTGAGTTTTGAAATCGCTTTCGTTTTGAAAGATAGCCTCAATGGTTCCCTCAACGGCAAACTCTTTGTTGAGGAAGTCGGCCGGGGATGTAGAGCCGAGAAGAACAGAGCCGAAGAGGGGCGGGGAAGGGGCAGGGGTGCCGGGGTCGAGCAGTACCGAGGCACCGGCTCCGAAGGGGAAGGAGGAAGCGAAGCCGAGCGGCTATACTGACGTTAGGCTGAAGTCGGGAAAGGCGCCGAGCGCAGATTGTCCCGTTCTGCCTCCGCCGTTGCCGGTGAGGCAACTCACTCGGGCCCAGGAGGAAATGAGGGCCGAAGCGTTGTTCGACCCGATGGT
>CAIPWG010000505.1 GCA_903868655.1 uncultured Sphingomonadales bacterium | reverse complement strand
TAGCTACTCAAATTTTTCGCCGTTAATTCAACGTCATGAAAATAAACGGAAATTTGTCCGGAATCCTATCTCCCCGACCAATTTCCCCATGAAGCGCTGGGCCAGGCTCGCAGTGTCATGCGTTCAACCTGGGCATCGTCAACATAATCAGCCCATATCATAGCAAAAGCTGGCAGAACTTGGGCCTTGTCGGGGCCGCCTGCTGGCTGCAGGTCCGCATACTGCCCTTGGAATTACCGTCGTTCGCCGGCGAAACCACCTGACAAAAGCTGCGCTTCTCCGTAGCCAAGCGAATTCATCATTGTCTATCTGATTGGTAGAGGTAATCTGGGAGCAACAGGAGCCCGCCCGATGTCACTTCGCCAGACTCTCTCGAATTCGACTCTGACCGATTCGCTGCAAGCCAGCACCACGCCGCGTAAGCCCGCAGCCGAAAAGCCGCTCGATGCGGTGGCGGAGGCGCTCGAACGCATGCGCTTTGGCGTCATCCAGCTGACCATCCACGACGGCCGGCTGGTGCAGATCGACGTGACCGAGCGCCGCCGCTTCGGCTGATCGGCGTTGCAACACACCGAAATTCCCCACCCATAAAGGTGCAGACCGGACCGCCGGATGCATCCAATGCCCTTTGACCGAAGGATTTGGACATGCATTCGTTCGTTCTTTGCACGGCTTCGGCCGTAGCCCTTTCCGTGTGCTCCAGCGCGGCGCCCGCTTTCGCCGCAGAGGCACCGCCGCCACCCCCACAACCCGCTGAACAACCGACTTCGGTCGGCACCGGCGCCACTGACGGGGATGGCGATATCGTCGTCACCGCGCGCCACCGCAACGAAAGCTCGCAAGGGGTGCCGGTGGCGATCTCGGTCGTTGGGGGCGATCATATCGACAGCACCGGGGCCTTCAACGTTGGCCGCCTGCAGCAATTGACGCCCACATTGCAGTTCTATTCCTCGAACCCGCGCAACACCTCGGTCAACGTCCGCGGCTTCGGCGCGCCGCTGGGCCTCACCAACGACGGGATCGACCAGGGCGTCGGCATCTACGTCGACGATGTCTATTATTCGCGAGTCGCCTCATCCACGTTCGACTTCCTCGACGTCAAACAGATCGAAGTGCTGCGCGGACCGCAGGGTACGCTTTACGGCAAGAACACCACCGCAGGCGCGATCAACATCACCAGCCGCCAGCCGACGTTCACCCCCGAAGGCCGCGCCGAAGTGTCATTCGGGAACTACGGCTATGTCCAGTTCAAGAGCGCCGCATCGGGCCCGCTGTCGGACCAGGTCGCGGTGCGGCTGGCGCTGTCCGAAACCACCCGCGATGGCACGATCAACAACCTCACGACGGGGCAAAGGGACAACAACCTCAGCAACCTCGGTCTGCGCGGCCAGATGCTTTGGAGGCCCAGCAGCACTTTCGAAGTGATCGTGGCAAGCGATTACAACCACCAGAACATTACCTGTTGCGCCACCGTCTTCGTCGAGAACGTGCAGACGCAAAAGGCGCTCAACCGCCAATATGCGGCGATCTCGGCGGTGCAGGGCTATGCCTTACCGGCCATGGCGCAGAATCCCTACAACCGCATCACCGATGTCGACGCCACCTTGCGCGCGCGCCAGTCGATCGGTGGCGCCTCGTTGCGTGCAAGGCTCGATCTCGGCGCGGGCACGCTGACGTCGATCACCGCGTTCCGCTATTGGGACTGGGACCCGTCGAACGACCGTGACTTCACCGCGCTGCCGATTACCACGATCAGCCAAAACCCGTCGAAGCAGCGCCAGTTCACGCAGGAACTGCGCTACAACCAGCACTCCGAGCATCTCGATTTCCAGCTCGGCACGTTTTATTATTACCAGAAGATCGATACCAACGGCAGCCAAGTTCAGGGCCCGGCGGCGACCAAGTGGCTGCTTTCGCCCAACACTTCGGCCACCAACCCGTACAATCTGAACGTGCTCAACGGGCTGACTTCGACCAACACGATCAGCCTGCGCAACACCAGCTTTGCGGTCTATGGCCAGGCGAGTTACCGCCCGCTGCCCGGCTTCACGATCCAGCCCGGCTTTCGCGTCAACTATGACAAGAAGAACGGTTCGTACAACGCGATCGTGACCGATGCCGCGGGCAACGTGCTCGCGCCGGGGCAGGTAACGACCGGCACCGCGATCCAGAAGGCGCAGCTAAGCGTGCTGCTGCCCGAATCCTATTCGCCCAGCCTAGCCAGGTGGAACCTCTCGTACGACCTGACGTTGAGCTATGATCTCGCGCGCGACGTCCACGGTTATGCGACCTATTCAAAGACCTTCCAGACCGGCGGCATCAACCTGAACGGCGTGCCCGGCGACGCGGTGACCGGCCTGCCGCAACTGCAATTCGCCACTGTCGCGCCGGAGTCGGTCAAGCACTACGAAGTGGGCTTGAAAACGCAGTCCTTCGATCGCAAAGTCACTTTCAATTTCGCCGCGTTCCGCACCGATATCTCGAATTACCAGGCGGTGTTCAGCGCCAACAATGCCGCCTCGCTCAGCACCTTGCGCGGGTTCGTCGCCAACGTGCCCGAAGTGCGCTCACAAGGCATCGAGACCGATTTTTCGGTCCGCCCGAGCGAACGCTTCAACGCCTACCTCAACTTCGCCTACACCGACGCCAAGTACCGCAATTTCACCAATGCCCCGCCGCCGCTCGAACTGACCGGCGGATCGAACTTCAGCGGCACCAACTGCAAGGTCCCCACCGAGCTTCCCGCCAACACCAGCCCGGTCAATTGCGACATCAGCGGCCAGCGTCTGCCCGGCGTATCCAAATATGCGCTGAGCTTCGGCGGTGAAGCCAATCTGCCGTTGCCGATTGGCCAGACGCAGGGACAAATCTACCTCGGCGCCGACGGCAACACTCGCTCCAGCTTCTCGTCCAACGCCACCCCGTCACCCTCGACCGATGTCCAGGGGTATACGCTCGCCAACTTTCGCCTCGGCTGGCGTGCCGACCCCGATACGCGCGGGATAAAGCTCGATTTTTACGCGTGGGTGCGCAACGCCTTCAACAAGGGCTATCTCGAACAACTCCAGATCGCACCGAACTCGGTCGGCCTGGTCGTCGGCAACCTCGGTGATCCCAGGACGTTCGGCGGGACGGTGAAAGTGCAGTTCTGATGGGCTTTTGGCTCGCAATCCACAGCACCGCAAACCGCAACCGCGCCTCGTCGCCATCGCTACGGGGCTGGCCTTGGGCGAGGCCACCTGGTTGCTGACTGCTGCCGCGGTTCCAGCGCTGATACGCTATATGGTGGCGTGCGCTTCACCACGGTTGCCAGCTGGGCCGCTGTAACACCGAACTTATCCAACACCACTATTTCCGGCACACCGGCCACGCCTGCAGAGTACGCTCGACGATCGCATGCAACTCCGGCCGGTCCATACCGTCGCGCGCCAAGACGGACATTCCCTGGATGATCGCCATTACCATGCCGGCCACCGCCGCAACATTGATGTCTGCCGGCAGAATACCTGTCTCGACATCGCGTGTGATCCGGGCTCGCAACCGGGCAGTAATGCCCTCGCGGATGTCGGCGATCGCCCGCTGCACGTCGGCTGACGCGGACGAGCCGCTCGCGGTCGCGCTGGCGAGCAGACAACCCTTCGGGGTTGCGTCACTCGTGAACGCCGTCACAGCCGAAATCAGCATGGCACGCGCCCCGTCACAGGATGTCCCAGCTTGATCGAGCATCTCCGTTATTGCCTCCGGATCGCCGGCATAGCGGCGGGCTGATTCCAGGAAGAGCTGCTTCTTGTCCCCGAACGCGGTATAAAGGCTGGGTGCGGTAATTCCCATCGCGGTCGTCAGGTCGACGATCGACGTCGTTTCATACCCATGTCGCCAGAATGTCAGCATCGCCTGTTCGAGCGCAACATCGCGGTCGAACGACAGCGGGCGTCCTGTCTTCCGGCGCGGTGCAGTTTCCTTTTCGGCCAGTTTCATAGTGAATACTCTGAAATAGTTTGACGGCAGATTTTCGCCCTATATAGCTTTCGTATTGAACGCTAGGAAAGTGTCGTCTGATGTCCCTTGCCCATTTTCGCACGCTTGGCCGGTCCGGTCTCGTCGTAAGCCCGCTCGCGCTTGGCGCCATGACCTTTGGCCCTGGCGAGTGGAATGCGGATGACGCGACCTCGCGTGCGATCTTCGACGCCTATCGCGAAGCCGGCGGCAATTTCGTCGATACAGCCGACATCTACTCGGGTGGTGGCAGCGAAAGGCTGGTTGGCCAGTTCATCGCCGACAGCAAGGCACGCGATGAAATCGTGCTCGCCACCAAGTTTGCATTCAACGGATCAACAAGCCCGCTCACCGCGACCCGGGCCAGCGGCGGCAATCCGAATGCGGGAGGTGCCGGTGCCAAGAACATGCATCGCGCGCTCGATGCTTCGCTCAAGCGTCTTGGGACTGACTACATCGATCTCTACTGGATGCACATCTGGGATGGCGTAACGCCGATCGAGGAGATCGTGCAGACACTCGGAGATATGGTCCGTGCAGGCAAGATCCGCTATTTTGGGCTATCGGACATGCCCGCATGGCTGGCGATGAAAGCCGCAACGATTGCAAATGAGCGGCGCGTACCGGGGCCGATCGCGATGCAACTCGAATACTCGCTGGTAGCGCGCGACGTGGAGAGCGAGCATTTTCCGGCCGCACACGAAGGCGGGATGGGGATCATGCCGTGGAGCCCGCTGGCAGGCGGCTTTCTGTCAGGCAAGTACCGGCGGAATGATACCGGCGGCACCGGTCGCCTGAGCGGAGCAAACCCGTTCGGAAACAGCAAATTCGTCGATCGTAATTGGGATATTCTTGACGTCGTGAAGACTGTCGCCGCAGAACTTGACCGACCGGTCGCTCAGGTCGCGCTCGCCTGGACCCTGGCGCGCCCGGGCGTGGCATCGATGCTGGTTGGTGCGCGCACGGTGTCGCAACTCGAAAACAACCTCGCCGCCACCGGCATCGAGTTGAGCGTCGACCAGATGAAGCGGCTCAACGATGCAAGTGCGCCGGTCCCGAGCTTCAGTTCCAGCCTCGCCAGCCCGTTCATCCGCCGCATGGTCTTCGGCGGTCATACCGTTGCAGGCTGGGGGGAATAACAGCGGCCAGGACTTTGCCACTCTTGAAAATTCGCCCGATGGTGTATTCGAAAACGCAAGGGTTGAAGCGTCGGATGGCTATACGGTCACCATGCTGCTGACGACGATCATGCACGATGTCGTCGTGGTCGATGGGGCGCAACAGATGTGGACCGCTGTTAGGACTATACCGCTCGGCATTGATACTTTGCTGCGCGCCTATGCGCCGACCTTTTTGTTGCGGAGTTAATGACCGATGCCACCCCCTGCAAAACCGTCGCCTGAATTGCTGCCCTTTGAAGGCTTTGCGCCCGATGCGCTCGATTTCTTTATCGAGCTCGACGCCCACCAGACCCGTGACTGGTTTCTTGAGAACAAGCAGCGTTATGACGTGATGATCCACCAACCGCTCAGTGCGCTTGTGGCTTCGCTCAGCCTGGCATTTGCTGTGCACGATATCCCGCTGCTCGGCGACGCAAAGGCATCGTTGTTCCGCATCAATCGGGATGTGCGATTCTCGCACGACAAGCACCCCTACAAAACCAATGCCAGCGCTGTACTGACCCGCGACGGCACGAAACGGTCGCAAGGCGTCGTCTATATGCAATTTGGGCCCGACGAATGTTTCGCAGCGGCAGGTTTTTACGCGCTCGAACCCGATCAGCTCGATGCGTTTCGGCGCCATATTCTTGCCAAGCCGGACCAATGGTCTTGTGTCGAGGCCGCGCTGGCGGCCGATAACCTGGCATTGTCGCGCGACAACATGGCGGTTCGCCTGCCACGCGGGTTCGACGCCGCCACCATTGGCGAACGGGGCGAAACAATCCGGCTAAAGTCGTTCATTGTCCGGATGCCCCTGACCCGCCAGCAGACCGGGACATCAGACCTTGTCGACGACATCGTCGCCATGACCCGGGCAGCTATTCCGCTGCTCGAATTCGGGTGGGCGGCGCTTCGCAAATAGCCGCGGACGAGCGCCACGGGGTCGTGCGTGGAGTTCAGGATTGCGCGGCCGGGCAGAAGGCAGCAGACAACAAATCGTAGGTCAGGCCCTTGCCCTGCCAGACCTCTCCGAAGTCAAGCGTATCGTCGTTGGCAAAGACTGCGACCGACCGGCCAAGATCTGGAGCGATGACATTGCGCACCTGAATGCCGGCAACATCGCCGCGCCGCTCAACCAGTGTCACGGGTTGCGCGCACCCGGCAAGGCGTGCCGGAAACGACCAGACGCCAAGCGCCTCGTAACCGAGTTTGGGATCGCCTTTCCATAACAGCGCGCGGCTTTGCGGATGGAGGAGCTTCCCGCCGACGAGCGCCCGGTCAAACAGGATCAGATCACGCGCCGTTCCGGTCAACGCCGCGCTTGCGCCGAATGTCGCCACATTGATAGCAGGAAAACCTTTGCCACCGGTGGTATAGCCTGTCGCGGCACCGCCTCCGCGCACCGCGCCATCGCGCGCGACCCGCAGCGAACGCAACCCGAGCGGATTGGCTATCCGTTCGGCCACGAGCCGGGCATAAGGCTTTCCGGTGACGTGCTCCAGGATCGCGCCAAGCACGATATAATCGCAATTGTTGTACGCAAACCCGGCGCCCGGTGTCGCTTTGGGTGTTCCGCTGCAAAAGCCCAGTGCGCGCGGTGTATCAGCGATACCCATGCCGGTGGCGGTGTAAAATGTCGGCTCGCCGCTGGCGTTCGGCAGCGTGTCATCGGGATTGGGCAACCCCGAAACATGCTGAAGAAGTTGGCGGATCGTGACCGTATCGCCGGTACTGCCGCCAAAGTTTGGCAGATAGTGTGTGATCGTGCCGTCGAGCGACAGCGTGCCGATCTCCACTTGTTGCATCACAAGCACTGCGGTCACGTGTTTGGTGACCGATGCCCACAGCCAGCGCGCGCCCGGATGATGGGCTTTGAACGACGCACGGTCGGCCAAACCTATCGCGCGCACTCCCACCGGACCCGCCTGATCGGCGATCGCGATTTCGCCAGCGAGGTGAGCGGCCCTTGCAACTGTCGTTACCCGATCAACGGCAACAGCAATCGAAGGCGCTTGCGCCATGACCTTGCTGGCCACGAGCACGGCCATGCACGCTGTTGCGATGAGCAGAGACCGTCTTGGCATAAAGAGCTACTCCGGCATTGGCAGGTTGGGTTATCCGCCTGTCGATGGCGTGGTGGTGTCTGCTTCATCGTCGCCAATCCACAATTCATGGCTGTCGATGCGGATCCGAGTCAAGGCGCGCATGGCGTCGGTTCGCGCCATGGCTTCTGCGCGGCAGGCTTCGTGCACCTGTCGCTCTGCCAACAGGACATCGGCCAGACTGATCTCACCCAATTGCCGTCCGCGCCGGATCTTCTGCAAGGCGTTCATTTGCGCCTCGCGCGAATCACGCGCCCGCTGCCAGGCGGTGAAAAATGTTTCCGCCTCGACAAGATCGGCATCCGCCGTTTCCTGCATATTCAAACGGACCGCCTGCAAATCTGCCTGTGCCGCATTCGCTTGCGCGCTGGCCCTGTCCGCCAAAGCCGAACGATACCCACCGCCAAACGGAATGGAAAAAAGCACACCCGCACCCTTTTCCATTCCACCTTTTTCAGAAAATAATCTGATACCGAATGAGGGATCACCGGTCCGCTCTCTGCGGGCCCGCTCGGCTTGCGCATCGGATTGTCGAGCCAAAGCTTCCGCCGCCGCAAGCTCGTGGCTGCGACCGAGAATTTTGTCGTGCAGTGGCGCCAGTCCACCGGGCGGCAACTGCGGCTCGGGTACGTCCGGCACTGGACCGGGCAATGCCAGCTTCGGAAATTGTGCGCTTAGCCTGGCGCGGGCAACAGCCTCTCGACCATGCGATCGTTCGGACTGTGCGCGTGTGGAATCAAGCGCAGCCAGGACTTGTGCTTCATCCAGCGCAGAGGCGTCGCGCAAGGCGACGCGGCGTTGCACGCTGACAAGCAAAGCCTCGTAATTGGCGGCTGCCTGACGATCAACCGCGGCCTCCTGCACCGCACCGAGCCAATCCCACCAGCCTTGCGCAAGTCGCAATGCCGCCTGGTGGAGCGAATCCTCGGCCATGTTCTGCGAATACATCACGCCTTGAGCGCCGATCTGGCGATCGAGGCCTGCCTTGCCCGGAAGCCTGATCGGGCGAGTGATCTGCGCTTCGAATTCATCGAAGCGGCCGTTCCCGGCACCCGATGAGTCATGGACTGTGCGGCGGAGATAGCTGGTGGTCAGGGTGAATTCGTGGGGCCCGCTCGCAAGGACATGGGCCTCTGCCCGCGCGGCGTTTGTGCGCGCATTGGCCGCAGTGACGCTGGGGTGCGCATCGAGCGCCTGCAGCACATCGGATTTGGGAGGCAATCCCTGCTCTGCGCCATCGGTGGCCGCCGCGCTGCTGCCTGGGTGCAGCGCGATCGACAAGGCGATGGCGAAAATCAGGCCTTGCGGAGAGTACGGCTTACGCATCAGTCAATTTCCGGTCTCCAGCGGCACGTTCGGCAGCGTTTTCACCAAATTTTTCATAAAGGATCGGCAGCAGGATCAGCGTCAGCAGAGTTGACGAGATCAGCCCCCCGATCACCACGATGGCCAGCGGTTTTTGTATTTCCGACCCTGGCCCGGTGGCAAACAGCAAGGGCACCAGGCCGAAGGCAGCGATCGAGGCGGTCATCAACACGGGCCGCAAACGCCGTTGCGCGCCCAACCTGACCGCTTCGACAAGAGGCATCCCGCGTTCGCGCAACTGGCGGAAATAACTGACCATCACCAGGCCGTTGAGCACCGCAATGCCCAGCAGCGCGATAAAGCCGACCGAGGCAGGTACCGAAAGGTATTCACCCGACACGGCGAGCGAAATCATGCCCCCCACCATGGCAAAGGGAATATTGACCAGAATCAGGGTCGATGCCCGAACACTTGCCAAAGTGGCGTAGAGCACGACGAAGATCACGGCCAACGCAATGGGCAAGACCAGCATCAGCCGCGCAGAGGCACGTTGCTGGTTTTCGAACTGACCACCCCAAACGATGCGATACCCCTGCGGCAGCTTTACATGCGCGCCCACATCAGCCTTTGCCTGATCGACATACCCCACCAGATCGCGCCCCGAAACAAAGGCCTGCACCATGGCAAACCGCGATCCGTTTTCATGCTCCAGCTTGACGGGCCCGGCGACACGTTCAATTTTGGCAACATCGCTTGCACGCACCAACTGGCCGCTTGGGCTGCGATACGTTTGGTCGGCAAAGACTTGCGGCGTTTGCTCGCCGGTTGCGCCACCGCCCCGGATCAGGATCGGCACGCGGCGCAATCCGTCGGCCACGACACCGGCGCGAACGCCTTCGACTTGCGACCGCATCGCATCCTGCAACTGGTCAATCGGCATCCCGACCCGGCCCGCAGCGATGCGGTCGATATCGAGTTGCAGATAGTCCACTTTGTCATTGGCCACTGTCAACGCTTCGCTGGTGCCCGGGATCGCTTTGAGGCGGGCCTGAATTTGCCCGGCGATGCGCGCGAGTTCAGCGTTGTCGGGGCCAAAGATGCGGATTGCCAGATCGCCCCGCGCACCGCTCAACATTTCGGAAATGCGCATCTCGATCGGCTGGGTATAGCTGGTCTGGATGCCGGGCAAATCGGCCAGCGCTTTGCGGATCTGATCGACCACCCAGGCCTTGTCTCCGACGCGCCATTCGGATCGCGGCTTTAGCTTGAGGAAGCTGTCTGTTTCATTGAGCCCCATGGGATCGAGACCCAATTCATCGGATCCCGTGCGCGCGATGACATCGGTCACTTCAGGCACTTTGGCCATGACCGCGCGCTGGACCTTGGTATCGTCTTCAAGGCTGTGCGCCAGATTGATCGATGGAACTTTGGTCAGCTGCACAATGACGCTGCCCTCGTCCATCGTGGGCAAAAACGTCTTGCCGGTGAACGAATAGGCCACGCCTGTCAGCACCAGGGATGCCGCCGCGATGCCGAACACCAGCCGTTTGCGGACAAAGGCGCCCGCCAGCAGCCTGGCATACCGGGGGCTTAATTGGCGCATCAGCCAAGGCTCGTGATGGGCGGCCTGTTCGCTGGCGGCGATCCTGAGCCCAAAGTACGACAGCACCGGGATCAGCGTCAACGTGAGCGCCAGCGCCGAGAGCAAGGCCAGCACGATGGTCAAAGCGACGGGCGCAAACAACTTGCCCTCAAGCCCTTGCAACGTCAGCAGAGGCAGGAAAACCAGCGCAATGATCGCCATGCCGCTGGCCACCGGTGTCGCCACCTCAGCCGCAGCGACAAACACATTGCGCAGTTTTCCGGTTTCGGCATGGCGCGGATCGGACAAGCGTTCGACCACATTTTCGACAACCACAACTGCACCATCAACCAACATTCCAACCGCAATGGCCAGGCCGCCAAGGCTCATCAGGTTGGCAGTCAGGCCAATCGATTTCATCGCGATAAAGGTCAGCAGCGATGCCATCGGCAGTGCCAAAGCAACGATGATCGACGCCCGCACATTGCCGAGAAACAACAGGAGCAGGACGACGACCAGCAAAGTCGCTTCCAGCAGAGCCTCTTCGACAGTGCCGACGGCGCGCCCGATCAGGTCGGACCGGTCGTAAAACACATTTGCCTTCATACCGGTGGGCAAGCTGGGCGCGATTTCATCGAGGCGTGCCTTCACGCCATCGACGACTTTTGACGCATCCGCACCGCGCAAGGCCAGCACCAGACCTTCGACCGCCTCGCCCTGGCCGTTGCGGGTAACTGCGCCATAGCGGGTCAGCGCGCCGGTTCGCACCGCAGCGACATCGCTGATGCGCACCACGCCGCTATTGCCGGATTTCACCACAACCGCGCCCAGATCGTCGAGATTGCGAATGGCACCCGTGGCACGCACGATCAGGGCCTCTTCGCCGATGGCGAGCCGACCTGCACCATCGTTGCGATTGCCAGCGTTGATGGCGGTGGCCAGATCGGTCACGGTCAAACCCGCCGCAGCCAGCGCATTGGCATCGGGTGCGACCTCGAACGTTTCCACCAGTCCACCCAGCGCATTGACGTCGGCGACCCCCGGAACCGTGCGCAAGGCTGGCCGGATGACCCAATCGAGCACGCGCCGCTTTTCCGCAAGCGACTGCGGACCTTCGAGCGTGAACATGTACATGTCGGACAACGGCGTGGAGATCGGCGCCATGCCGCCGGTTACGCTCGCTGGCAGCGCGCCCATTACGCCGGTCAGACGCTCGTTCACCTGGTTGCG
>CAIPWG010000504.1 GCA_903868655.1 uncultured Sphingomonadales bacterium | reverse complement strand
GTCAGTTTTTCATGGGGTTGGCACAGGCGCGCGATCCCCACGATCTACGGCACGCACGATGGGGCGCCGCCGGTTATCTCGTGGCAATGGCGCTCTTGGTCGTGCCGATTGCGCTTGGTGGATTGGTCGCTCTGCCCGGTGACGCGACACCTGACATGTTCGTCCTGCGCTTGCCCGCGGCCACGGGGTATCACTGGGCAGAAATTGCAGCCTTGCTGGGTGGCATCAGTTCGGCGGCTGCGATGGTGATTGTCGATACGACGGCGCTGGCGATCATGGTGTCGAACGACCTGATCTTTCCGGCAGTGCTTCGTCGCAGCACTGCCGACGGCGGTCTGATCAATCTCGGCAGCCGCATGATGGTCGTCCGTCGCATCGCGATCATCGCGGTTATTGGCGCCTCGCTTGCCTGGGCACTGTTGTTGTCTGAACGCAGTTCGCTGGCGTCGATCGGTTTGATCGCTTTTGCCGGCATGGCGCAATTTGGGCCGCATTTCCTTTTGGCGGTCTATGGCAAAGGGCGTGACCCGGTGGCAGGCCGCATCAGCCTGACTGCGGGCTTTTCCTTGTGGCTTTGGACACTGGCGCTGCCGCCGATATTGCCGCCGAGCTGGTTGAATGGTTTGCGTGCCACGCCGTTTGATCCATCCAATATTTTGGGTGTGGGCCATGCTAGCCCGCTGGTCCACGGCGTGCTGTGGTCGCTGGCGGTAAACGGCGTATTGTTGTTTACCACGACGGCTGCACGTGGCGGTGAGCGCGATCGCCCACGGCTGATGCGTGGCGCGCGACCAGTGCGCAATCAGGGCGATCTGGCGCAACTCGTGGCGCGTTTTGTCGGAGAGCAGCAGGCTGATGTTGCGTTTCCACCTGCGCTTCGTGCGTCCCCGATAGACCGGATCGCGGCTCGGCGTGCGCAGGATCTGATTGCCTCGGTTGTCGGTCCACCATCGGCGCGCGCGCTGGTCGCTTCGGCGATGGCGGGAGGCCAGATGGGACTCGATGATGTAACCCGATTGCTCGACGAGGGCGGACAAAGCCTGCGTTTTTCACGCGCATTGTTGGCAGCCAGTTTTGAAAATTTGCCATCGGGTATCAGTGTGGTTGATGGAGAGTTCAATCTCGTCGCGTGGAATTCGCTTTATGTCGAGTTGTTTGATTATCCCCCGGGATTAGTTCGCGCGGGCGTGCCGGTGGCCGACCTGATCCGCTTCAACATCGTGCGCAGCGGGTTTGCCGGCTCGGTACAGTCCGAAGTCGAGCGACGCCTCGGTCGCTTGCGCGCGCGCCAATCCTATGTGTCTGAGCGTATCCGCCAGGATGGGCGCGTGATCAAATCGGTCGGTGGGCCGATGCCGGGTGGGGGATACCTGACCAGCTTTACCGATGTTACCGCCGAAGCATACACGCGCGACGAATTGCAGCGCACGCTGGAGCAGCTCGAAACCCGGGTTGCCGATCGCACCCATGAATTGTCGCAGGCCAATCACCGCCTGGCTGAGTCAACGCGCGACAAAACCCGGTTTCTCGCTGCGGCCAGCCACGATCTGTTGCAGCCGCTTCATGCTGCGCGCTTGTTTCTTTCCGCGCTGGATCGTCAAGCCACGGAATCGCAACGGCCCCTGGTCACACGGGTGGAACGCTCAATCGGTGGTGCCGAGGTGCTCCTGCGCGCACTGCTCGATATCTCGAGGCTCGATGCCGGGGGCATACAGCCCATCCCGGAGGCGTTTGCGCTGTCTCCGTTCCTCCGCGACATTGCCGAGGGTATCCGCCCGCTGGCAGAGGCCAAGGGGTTGCGATTGCAGGTCGGTCCGATGTTCGGAGTAGTGCACACGGATTCGGGATTGTTGCGGTCTGTGGTGCAGAATTTGTTGACCAATGCGGTGCGCTACACAGAGCGAGGCGGCGTCCTGATCGGTGTGAGGCAACGCGCTGGCCACATTCGGATCGAAGTGGTCGACAGCGGGGTGGGTATTCCGTCTGACCAACATAGAGCGATTTTCACCGAATTCACCCGACTGGGCGCGGTAGAGGCCGAAGGCTTGGGGCTGGGATTGGCCACAGTTGAACGCATTGCCCGTTTGCTTGAACTCGACATCTCGATCACGTCGCAAGTGGGCCGGGGCAGCCGGTTTTGCGTTACACTTGCCGCAAGTGCTGAGACCGCGCTTCCGGTGGCTGCACCCGTTGTGCGTGGGTTGTCGCATGCGCATCGACGGGTGTTGACGGTGCTGGTTGTCGACAACGACGCCACAATTATCGAAGCGAGCACCGCGCTTTTTTCCGGCCATGGTCATCGAGTGCTGGGCGCCCGCACAATGGCCGAGGCGCTGGCGCAGGCCGATCAGGCCGACGTTGCGCTGATCGATCACGATCTCGACGATGGGGAAAACGGACTGCTGCTGATCGACCGGATCCGCCGCCGTGCGCCGCGCGTAACCTTGGCGATGATCAGTGCCACCCAGGATCGAACGTTGCTGACCGCGTTGCGTATCCGTGGCGTGCCGTTCTTTGCCAAGCCGGTAGACCCTGACCGGTTGGCAGACTTTCTTGCCGAAGCGTCAAAGCGCGAGGTCGAGGCCCAGTGATCGCGCGGCGAGCGCTGCCTGGGTGCGATTTTGGACGTCAAGTTTGCGCATGATCGCGGTCATATGCGCCTTCACCGTGGCCTCACTCATGCCAAGGTCATAAGCGATCTGCTTGTTGAGCTTGCCCGCAAGCACGGCCAGCAGAACTTTCAATTGGGTCGGCGTCAGGCCCGCAACGGTGCCGCGCACCCGTTCAACCGCGGTCTCGGGTGCTGTCGTTTCTATGCGTTCGGATGCCGGTACGCGCCCCAACGCGGTGCGGATCGCAGTTTCGATTTGCGGCAAATCAGCGTCTTTGCGCAGAAATCCGACTGCGCCGAAAGCACGCGCCTCATCGGCTGCATTGGCATTGTCAGCGCCCGAAACCACCAGGATGGGTACAGTTGGTCGTTCCGCATGGAGCAAAGCTATACCCGAATAGCCCACTGCACCGGGCATTTTCAGGTCGAGCGTAATGAGATCCAGATCTGGGGTTTCCGCAGTGGCTCGCGCGGCTGCAGCCAGCGTTCCCGCCTCGATCACGCGTGCGTCAGGCGCGGCGGTGGTCAAGGCGAGTGCGAGCGCCTGCCGAAAAAGCGGATGGTCGTCGGCAATCAAAACAGTGCAACCCACGCGTTATCCCCCCGACCGACCTTCGATGACGATGCGGCACAATGGATGGTGGCGCATAGGCAACGGGACGGTTTCGAGCGGTTTATTGCGCCAAAATTACGCTGGCTGCAATGCTCGTGGCGCACCTCGTGGTGCACCAATGCGGGGCACCACGAGCGTTTTGGGTCAGGAGCCGACCAATTGCGGCCGATTGGCCACCAGATTGTCGACCACTGATGGGTCGGCCAGGGTCGACGTGTCGCCCAGGTTCGACAAATCGTTTTCACCGATCTTGCGCAAGATGCGTCGCATGATCTTGCCCGATCTGGTCTTGGGCAGGCCGGGGGCGAACTGGATCACATCGGGCGTGGCGATCGGGCCGATTTCCTGACGCACCCACGCGATCAGTTCCTTGCGCAAAGCTTCGTCGGGCGTGACTTCGGCATTGCACGTGACAAACGCATAAATGCCCTGGCCCTTGATCGCATGCGGCATGCCCACGACGGCGGCTTCGGCCACGTGGTGATGCGCCACCAGCGCGCTTTCGATTTCGGCGGTACCCATGCGATGACCCGACACATTGATCACGTCATCAATGCGCCCGGTGATCCAATGGTATCCGTCTGCATCGCGTCGGCATCCGTCGCCGGTGAAATACACGCCCTTGAACGTGGTGAAATACGTCTGGAAAAACCGTTCGGTATCACCCCAGACACCGCGCATCTGGCCGGGCCAGCTGTCGGTGATCACCAGGCAACCATCGGCTGCACCGGTAAGGACATGGCCATCGTTGTCGAGCAGCGCAGGCTTCACGCCAAAGAACGGCCGACTTGCGGAGCCGGGCTTTAGCGGCGTGGCGCCGGGCAGGGGGGTGATCATTGCGCCACCGGTTTCGGTTTGCCACCAGGTGTCCACGATCGGACAGCGGCTGTCGCCGACCACCTTGTGATACCATTCCCATGCTTCTGGATTGATCGGTTCGCCGACCGAGCCCAGCACGCGCAGCGATGAACGATCGGTCTTTTTCACCCAATCGTCACCTTCGCGCATCAGGGCGCGCAGCGCCGTCGGTGCGCCATAAAAAATCTCGACAGCGTATTTGTCGACCACTTGCCAAAATCGGCTCGGATCGGGCCAATTGGGCACGCCTTCGAACATCACGGTAGTCGCGCCGTTCATCAACGGGCCGTAGACCACGTAAGAATGGCCGGTGACCCAGCCGATGTCGGCGGCACACCAATAAATCTGGCCGGGGCGATAATCGAACACATATTCATGCGTCATTGATGCCCACACCGCATAGCCGCCGGTGGTATGCAACACGCCTTTGGGCTTTCCGGTCGATCCCGAAGTATACAGGATGAACAGCGGATCTTCGGCGTTCATTTCTTCAGGGTCGCATGCGACCGGTTGTTCGGCCACACCGCCGGCCCAATCGATATCGCGACCTTCCAGCATGGCCACTGCTGCGCCAGTGCGTTGTAGCACGATTACGGTTTCGACATCGGGGCACTGTTTCAATGCGGCATCGACATTGGCCTTCAGCGGCACTTTGCGCCCGCCGCGCAGGCCTTCGTCAGACGTCAGTACGATGCGGCTGTCGCAATCAATAATGCGTCCCGCCAGCGCATCGGGTGAAAATCCTGCGAACACGATCGAATGGATCGCGCCGATCCGCGCACAGGCCAACATGGCAACTGCGGCTTCGGGCACCATCGGCAAATAGATCGTCACTCGATCGCCGCGCGCGACGCCGCGCGATTTCAGCAGGTTGGCAAAACGGCAGACATCGGTGTGCAATTGGCGATACGAGATGCGCCGTTCCGCTTCGGTCGGGCTGTCGGGTTCCCAAATGATCGCAATATCGTCACCGCGCGTCGCCAAATGCCGGTCGAGGCAATTGGCTGACAGGTTCAGCGTACCATCTTCGAACCAGCGGATACCAAAATCAGCCTCGTTGAACGAAGTGTTCTGCACCGTGGTGAACGGCGAAATCCAATCAATCCGCTGCGCCTCTTCACGCCAGAACGCATCCGGTTCTTCGACCGAACGCTGATACATGGCAGAATAGCGCTCTTCGTCGATAAGTGCGGATTTGGCCCAATCGGCCGGCACCGGATAAACAACCTCGCCCATGTAAAGGCTCTCCTCTCGTCGTGGCCGACCCTATAGCGCCCAAGCGCCTGAAACGACGTCTAGACCATGGTCTTAGCAGTTATGGACCTGTGGCGATCGCCTTGCAAAGGCGGTTTCAACCGGCCGTGAAACCATGCTCGGCCAGCCCCGTGGGGGCGCCTTGCTTTGCCAATCAATAGCGCAGCAAAATGCACATCGACCAAGGTCGCGCAAGGCACGACTATAGTCGGGCTGGGCACGCCGGGGTGCAACGAGTGACAAGGTGAACAGAGTGTGACCGTCCCGCTGCCAAACAAGGCGCAAGGCTTCACACTTGCTTGAAAACACCACAAACATGCGGGGTTTGGGACACTGTGGAGTTTGGTTGCTTGCGTACTTCAGCTGATTCGGATGCCTTTACGACATCGGATTTCGCGCAGATGACGCCGGCATTCTGACTTGTCGCTGGACTTTGGCGTGGCTGAGTGGCGGGCAGCTGCAATATAGACCGAAACATTCCTGCACTTTGATGATTAGCACGTAACAACAGTGGCCCAGGGCAAAACCGGGGCGCAAGGAGAGAAAGCCATGGCAACAACATTTGATGATGTGCCAAAACATCCGACAGTAACGTCCTCTGAAAGATTGGTTATCACCGCCAGCTCGCTGGGTGTGGTGTTCGAATGGTATGACTTTTATCTTTACGGACTGCTGACCGCGATTATCGCGTCGCAGTTTCTGACCGGCTTGAACCCAACCACCGCCTATATCATGGCCTTGTTGGTGTTTGCCGCCGGGTTCATCGTGCGCCCGTTCGGCGCGCTGGTGTTTGGTCGGATCGGCGATCTGGTGGGTCGGCGTTATACGTTCATCGTCACCTTGTCGGTGATGGGCGTTTCGACGTTCCTCGTCGGCTGTTTGCCCACGTACAAGACTGCGGGCGTTGCGGCACCGGCCATGCTGGTGGGTTTGCGCATGCTCCAGGGTCTTGCACTCGGCGGTGAATATGGTGGCGCGGCCAGCTATGTGGCTGAACATGCGCCCAGCAACAAGCGCGGGCTCTACACCAGCTGGATCCAGATCACTGCTACGGCGGGTCTCGCCATGGCGCTGTTGATCGTGATCACGGTCCGCTCGCCAATCACCGGTGTGGGCGAAGATGCATTCAAAGCCTGGGGCTGGCGCATTCCGTATCTGCTGTCAGGTCTGTTTCTTGTTGTCGGTCTGTGGCTGCGTTTCAAATTGCATGAGTCGCCGGTTTTCCAGAAGATGAAAGCCGAAGGCACGGGTTCGAAAGCCCCGCTGACCGAAGCATTCGGCCAATGGGTAAACTTGCGCGTGGTCATCATCGCGTTTTTCGGTGCGATCGCGGGACAAGCCGTCATTTTCTACGCTTGCCAGCTTTACGTCATGACGTTCCTCGAAAAAATGCTGAAGATCGACGGCCTGACCTCGAACATGCTGCTGGCGGCGGCGTTGATCCTGGCGAGCCCTTTCTATCTGGTGTTTGGCGCCCTGTCAGCATGTGGAACGCCGGAAACAAAGTGGCCGCAGCCAACACGCAACCCGCGATGATCACGGGCTTGCGCCCGATGCG
>CAIPWG010000503.1 GCA_903868655.1 uncultured Sphingomonadales bacterium | reverse complement strand
CAGGATTGCAACGCCAAGATCGCTCAACGGCACTTCACGACACGCGGCATCAAGCGCAATCACCGCTTCGGGCGCTTCGCTGACCAGCGCGGTCTTGCGATCCTGAACATACGTTTCGCTGCCGCCATCGCGCAGCATTTTCAAACCGCGTGCGCCATCAGCGCCCATCCCCGTCAACACCGCGCCGACGGCTGGAATGGCCCCGCGCGCAATTGAGCCGAACAAAAGGTTGGCCGAGGGCCGAGCGCCATCGACAGGGTCACGCTCCATCAGGCGCAGTCGCGCGGGTGAACCGGGTTCGACCACGACGTGCTTGGCCGGATCGGCCGCGATGTAGATCGTCCCTTGGGTAAGCGTCGCACCTTCGGTTGCCGCGCGCACGTGGCACTTGAGCATATCGTCCAGCCGCTTGATGAAAGTATCGACGACCATCGGTTCTGCCTGAAGGCAGACCAGCGTTGGCGGGCAGTTGGCCGGAAACTGGGCCAGAATGGTGGTCAGTGCGTCGATCCCGCCCATCGAGGCGCTGATCGCGGCGACATGACCGTTCCACTGAAATTGGGTTTCGCTGGCCTTGGCCTCGACGCGCGGTTTGCGATCGCGGACGTTTGAATTGGCGGCCGCGAGCACGATCTTGCCCAGTTTGCCCACAGATTTGGAAAACTGTTCGGGCGTCGCCTTCAACGGCTTTGGGAAACATTCGACCGCGCCCAGTTCAATGGCACGCAGCGAGGTTTCGGTGCCGGCCTGGGTCAGTGACGACAACATGACGACCGGCAGCGGATCGTTTGTCATGATCTCTTCCAGGAATTCAATACCACTCATTCCCGGCATTTCCACGTCAAGCGTGATCACATTGGGCTTGAGCTCGGCAATTTGTTCGCGCGCATCATCGGCGCTTCGCGCTGTGCCCACGACTGTGACGTTTTTCGCCTGATCCAGAATATCTGAGAAAAGGGCTCGCATCGCCGCCGAATCGTCGACAACCAGAACGCGTGCTTCGTGCATGGGACTCGTCATCCTCAATTGACTGACTCGCGCTACGCGTACCGCAGCGCCTTCTTCGGAAAGCGTTAACCGCTAAACCGCCAGCAAATTCTGAGGCCCGGGGTAGGTATCTCACCCTAAGCGCGCTGCAAGCGGACATTTCCAGCTTGGTGGGTAAGCCTGATTTTCAGACGGGCCAAAAGTGTCCTGTCAGGCCGAATCCAAAAGGAACGTTGTGTCCATGCAAACGATCAGTCTGCCCCCCAGATGCGACCGGGCTGCGGCCGAAGCGCTGCTGCCGGAACTGATCGCCGCTTTGGGCTCGGGCCCTCTGGCGATTGATGCCCGCGCCTGCACCCAGATCGGACAGGTGATGTTGCAGATCCTGGTGGCATCGCGCCGAACTGGCGAAGGCGCGGTGATCGATGCCTCACCCGTGCTGCGCGACACCGCGCGCCGGCTCGGGCTTGAAGCCGAACTGTTCGACGATGCGCTGTTGATGACCAAATCCGGAGGGCGCGCATGAACGCCGAAGAAATTCAGGCCATTTTCTTTGCGGAATGCGAAGAATCGCTGGCCGCAGCCGAACAAGGTCTGGCCGCGTGCAAAGCCGGCACACACGATGATGATACCGTCAACGCCGTGTTCCGCGGTGTCCACTCGATCAAGGGTGGCGCGGGCGCCTTCGGCTATATCGCGCTCCAGGGCTATACGCATACATTCGAGACCCTGTTGTCCGATGTGCGCGATGGCACCGTCGCCATTACCGAACAGCTGATTGACCTCCTGTTGCGCGCGCTCGATGCCTTGAGCGATCATGTTGCAGCCACGCGCGGACTCGGAGAAGCTCCCGACGATGCCGCGTTGCAGGCAGAAATGACCGCGGCGATGGCCTGCAATGCCGGCGCACCGGTAGCTACGTCACCGGTCGAAACGCCGTCTGCGCCCACAGCGCGCGAAATCGTTCCTGATGCGGACGACGACGAACTGCTGAGCGACTTCGACTTTTCCGCGATGCTCGATGACATCACCGGCTCGCTCGAGCCGGACAGCACCGAAGCGACCGAAAAAACGTGGGTCGCGAAAGTCCGCCCCCATGCCGGCGCGATGCGCAATGGCAGCGAGCCCCTGCTCATGCTGCGCGAACTCATCGATCTCGGCGGTATTTGCATTTCCTGCGATGCGAGCAATATTCCATCGCTCGACATGATCGACCCCGGCACCGGCTATCTTGGGTGGAGCTTTGCCCTGCCTGCCGAAGTGACCGAAGCCGCGGTCAACGACATTTTCGATTTTGTCGGCGATGAATGCAGTTTGGCTTTTGGCGAAGCTACGCCGATGCCGGCAACCCGCTTCGCAGCGCCTGCAACAAAGGCCCCTGTGGCGAACGCACCGCAGACAGTTGCCAAAGTTGTAACCGCAGCGCCCGTTCCGTCAGGCGATGTTGCAGAACTGCCGGCGGCCCATGCCGCACCATCCTCGACTGCCGCCGCCCCACCTGCTCCGCCCGCCATGGGCCAGTCGATTCGCATCGAATTGGGCAAGCTGGACAAATTGATTGATGCCGTGGGCGAACTGGTGATCGCACAGGCGATGATGGCGCAACGGCTGGCGGGTGATGGCCTGGCTGTGACCGAAGAGCTGACCATGCTCGAAGGCCTGACCCGTGACATTCAGGAATCAGCCATGGCGATTCGCGCTCAACCGATTGGTTCGGTGTTCAGCCGGGTGCCGCGTATCTTGCGCGAACTGACGGCAAGCACCGGCAAACATGTCCGGCTCGAAGTCTCGGGCGAAAGCACCGAGCTCGACAAGACCGTGATCGAACGACTGGGTGAACCGCTGACTCACCTGATCCGCAATGCCGTCGACCACGGGATCGAACCCGCCGAAGCGCGTTTGGCCGCGGGCAAGTCGGCTGAGGGCACGCTGACTTTGTCGGCCGAGCACAAATCCGGCCGCATCCTGATCCGCATTGCCGATGACGGGCGCGGCATCGATCGCGAACGCGTTCTGGCAAAGGCGATAGAAAAAGGCCTGGTCGCCCCCGATGCGCAGATGTCGAAAGAAGAAATCGACATGCTGATCTTTGCGCCCGGATTTTCGACCGCCGCGCAGATTACCAATGTGTCGGGACGTGGTGTCGGCATGGACGTGGTGCGCCAGAACGTCAAAGATCTGGGCGGACGCATCACGATCGAATCCGAAGCGGGTGTGGGCACCACCTTTACCCTGACTTTGCCGCTAACATTGGCAATTTCCGACGGAATGGTCGTGAATGTCGGCGATCAGACTCTGGTTGTTCCGCTGGCCAACGTGGTTGAAAGCCTGCGCCCCGATCCCAGCGAAGTCAAAGGTCTGGGCTCGAACCGGGCCATGATCAATGTACGTGGCCGGTTCATCCCGGTGCTGCCACTCTATGTCGCGGTCGGTGCCACAGGCGCAGTCGAACGCCCTGAAAACGGGGTGCTGATCGTGGTCGAAACCGAAGGTGCGGGGCGCGCAGCCCTGCTCGTCGATGCAATCTGCGACCAGCGCCAGGTCGTGATCAAAAGCCTCGACACCCATTACCGCTCGGTCGAAGGCGTCGCCGGAGCCACCATCCTCGGCGATGGCCGGGTGGCCCTGATTGTCGATGTCGACGGTCTGGTGGCGCACAGCCTCGCCGATATTGGTTTGAGCGAGGCAGCATGAACCTGGGTGCCGCCTTTTCAGATTCGCTGCCGGGGATCAGTCCCGACATCTACGGGGCGGAAGATTTTCGCGCGATCAGCGAAATCGCCTATCGCGAAGCGGGAATCGTGCTGCCCGAAGGCAAAGCGATGCTGGTCTATTCGCGCATTGCCCCGCTGGTGCGCGACAGCGGCTGCGCGACCTTTGGCGCCTATGTCATGCGTATTCGCGAAGATGCCGCCGAACGGCAAAAAGCGATCTGTGCGCTGACCACCAACCATACTTTTTTCTATCGCGAATCGCATCATTTCGATCATTTCCGCGATACCGTGCGCCCCCTGTTGCTGCGCCGGCTGGAACAAGGCGGCAAAGTG
>CAIPWG010000502.1 GCA_903868655.1 uncultured Sphingomonadales bacterium | reverse complement strand
TATCGCCACTCACTGGATCTATCTCGATCACAACCAGACGATCACCGGTTCAGCCGGTGCGGCCTATCGCTGGGTCAACGGGGCTTTGGCGGGATCGCGCGTCAGTGCCGACCTGGTCACGGGGTCGGGCTTGCGCGATGCGGCGCCGCCGCCTGCCAACACGGCGTATCTGATCACCCCGAATGGCGCAGCGTTGCCTAACTACGCCACCTTCAACCTGTCGTTCGGTCACAAATTCGTAGCCGCCGGGATCGACGCGCATCTGGATGTCCAGAACCTGTTCGACAAAGTCTATGCCATTCGCAATGGTACCGGCGTCGGCGTGGGTGCACCGTCATTTGGCCCCCGGCGAGGAGTTTTTGTCGGCTTTTCGAAAACGCTTTAGGCGATCCGCGCGCCTTGCCGGCGCAATTCGGCCTGAACCTTGGCGATATCCACGGTATGGAAATCGCGGTCATGCTTGATCGAGATCGCCGCGGCTACGCCTGCACCTTGCCCGGCCACGGCGCAGGCCATCATGTTGCGCACAGCGGCATGGCTGACTTTGTCTCCGCCCAGCGAACGCCCGGCAACGATCAGATTGCGCGGGCCGGATTTCGGCAGCATGCTGCGATAGGGAATGTGGAAATACCGCCCGGTGGTGGGGATGATCAACAGGCCATAGCCGTCGATGAATTCGGGGAAGATCCCGATAGAATCGTCAAACCGGCCCTGCCCGCGCACATCGCCATCGATCATGTTGTAGACGGCATCGATCTTGCGCGTGTCGCGAATGCCCAGCGTCATCCCGAAATTGCGCAATTTGGCATTGTCGCAGCCGGGCATGAACTGGCGCAACGCAGCAATCGCATGCATCGCCTGTGCCCGGCCCTCGATTTCACCCGTAGTCAGATCGTCGGGATCGGTGCCGTCGAGCGTCATGTGCACCATGTTGAGATAAGTCAGATCGCCCTGATCGGATACCGTGCCCCAGGTTCCGGCAATCGTCTTGAGGCTGTCAGGCAGAATGCCGGCTTTGTGCGCGGCCTGAAACGGTTTGCGCAGAAACGGCGAAAACAGCGCATCCTCCTTGCCGGCGGTGGTCACTGACCATTCGCCGTCCTTGGCCCAATCGGCATAAGTCTGCGGATCGGCTTTGACCGCGTCGATAAACGCGGTCTTGTTGACCCCGCACATCGAAAACATCACCGAAACGCTCATCATTTCGTCTTTGGGAGTCTTGAATACCGGCGCACCGACGCGCGCAGCGATATCTGCATCGCCGGTGGCATCGATCACACGCTTGGCCAGGATCGCTTCGCGCCCGGCCTTGCTTTCGGTGATGATCCCGCGGATTTCCCCGTCTTCGACAATCGGGGCGACAAACATGCGGTGCAGCATCGGTTGTACACCGGCTTCGCCGACCAGAACATCGGCGACATATTTGAACGCTTCAGCATCGAGCGCGTGGCTGATCGATTGCGGTTCGGGCAGCGCTGCGCCCATCGCCTTGGCCCGGTCTTCGAATTCGCGACCGATGCCTTCGCTGTCGACCGTGGCGGGGTGGCGATACCAGGCAAAGCCTTCGACCCCGACCTGGGTGATATTGCCGCCAAAACAGCCATAGCGTTCGACCAGCGTGGTCTGCACCCCTGTGCGCGCCGACGCCAGCGCGGCGGCCAGGCCGCCCGGACCCGATCCCACCACCAGCACATCGGTTTCATGGATCACGTCGATGGCGCGGGCGGGTTCGGTGATAGTGCGGATCATGGCGCACAGCGCTGCGACGGATGATCGCGCGATGCCATGGCCAAGACGACGGTATCGCGAAAAGGCAAAGAAAGCGCCTTGCCCATGCCCTGACGGCATGGGCAAGGCATCAGCTTATTTGTGCAGATTGTCGGTCGCAGTAATGAAATCAGCCACGGTGTCGTGCAATTGGTGCAGCGCGTCGGTGTTGGCATAGACCATGTGGCCCGACCGGTAATAGCGATAGCTGATATTGCTCTGCAGGCTGGCCGGGATCGGCAGATGGTGCATTTCGTACCAGCCTTCGTAATAGGGCGTGGCCAGATCGTAATAGCCGCCCGTGACCAGCACTTTGAGCTGGGGATTGAATTTCATCGCCATCGCCAGATCGGGCATGACATTGGCGGTGCCGCGCACGGGTTCGGAGCGGCCCGGCGGGGTATGGTCAAAGCTCCACGCCGACGAGTAGTTCGATGGCTTGTACGTTTCATCCATGCCGTAATGCAGCGTTTCACGTGCATAGGCATTCATCGCCGAAACATAGGCCGATCCGACTGCCGCAGACTGCGGATCATAATCGGATTCTTTGTTCAGCACGTCCATCGCCGGGCCTGAAAAGCGCGAATCCAGCCGTCCAGTGGTCAGATCGCTGCCAATCTGCAACTGCTGGGTGAACTGGCCGCCTTCGAGACGCAGATCGGACCGCAGGATGTAATCGGCAGGGATGCCGATATAGGCGGCCATACGGTCGGCAATCGCGCGTTTTTTCGCCGGATCGAGCAGCGCCCCCTGTTGCAGCGCTGCGGCATAATCCCCGCTGGCAAAGGCTTCGACTTCTTTCAGGAACGGTTCGAGCTCGGCCGGGCGCGCGCCGGGCAGGCGCTTGTGATACCACGCAGTCGCGGCATATGTTGGCAGCGCGGTAATATAGGGCTGATCGGTGCCGGGATTGAGCGAAGCCTCATCAGCCGACAGGTTGAAATTGAGGATCTGCGACAGCAGGATTACGCCATTGAGATCGACCATGTGGTTGGCGGTCAGGCGCGCGGCGATCATGGCCGCGCGCGGCGTGCCGTAACTTTCACCAAACAGGTATTTAGGCGAATTCCATCGCCCGTGCCGCGTCAGGAATGTCTGGATAAAGCTGGTAAAGGCATAAGCATCTTCGTCCATACCGAAAAATGCCTTGTCCTTGTCTTTGCCCGCCACGCGCGAAAAGCCGGTGCCGGGAGCATCGATAAACACCAGATCGCTGGCATCGAGCAGGCTGCCTTCGTTGTCGACCAGCGTATAGGGCGCCGCCGGCGTGTGGCTGTCATCGCGGGTCACCACGCGGCGCGGGCCAAATGCGCCCATGTGCAGCCACACCGTCGCCGAGCCGGGGCCGCCGTTGAACAGGAACGTGATCGGCCGATTGGCTGCAGGCGCGCCCTTTTTGAAATAGGCGACATAGAACATCGATGCTTCGGCGCCGGGCTCGGCTTTGTCATCGGTTTTGCCAGCCGCCGCCCGCCAGGCCGTATCATCCCAATGTGCGGGATGGACGACGATCGTTCCCGAGATGGCCTGATAATCGATTTTTTGCCCTTTGACCGTGACCGTACCCGATGTCGGAACCTGGGCTTCCTTGAAAATTGCGTTGGGGCCGGGCGGCGGCGCATCGGCCTTGTCGGCGGCAATTGCAGGCGCGGTGGTCAACGCCAGAAGGCTCGTGGCAAGCAAATGGAACGGCAGGCGGTGCAGCATTGATCTCTCCACATCGGTCCGGGCTGGTCGCCCTGGAAGTCTCTGGCCGCGTGGGCTGCCCGATTGCAGTATCACGCGCAACCACTTTGTCTGGGCATGACCCCTCGGCGCCGTTGCAGAGACATAGTAGCCGGATATAACGTGCGCGCGCGCCACGCCGGGCGCAAGACCAGCCAGAGGTGTCGATCATGCGATCGTTGTTGTTTGCCGCGCTTTCAATGTCATCGCTCGCAATCGTCGCGCCTGTTCGCGCAGAAACTTTTGAATTGAAAGCCACGCCGCAAACCGTTGTCTGGGGGCATTACGACGCCACCGAAAAGCCGACGTTGACTGTGCATTCGGGTGACACCGTGGTGATCCACACGCTGTTGACCAACAGCCCGTCCGGGTTGGAAAAAGCCGGTGTGGCCGCGGCTGACGTTGAACCCGCCTTGCGTGCGGTGTTCGACGGCGTGCCAGCGGCTGCTCGGGGGCCGGGTGGGCACATCCTGACCGGGCCTGTCGCGATCGAAGGCGCAATGCCCGGCGATACGCTGGAAGTGCGGATTGTGCGGATCGATTTGGCGATCCCTTATGCCTACAACGCGTTCCGTTATGGCGCAGGATTTCTGACCGACGATTTCCCCTATCCGCAGATGAAGATCGTGCCGCTCGATGCCAAACGCATGATTGGACAGTTTGCGCCGGGGATCGAAGTCCCGCTGGTGCCGTTTTTCGGCAGCATGGGCGTGGCCCCGCCGCCGGCATACGGCCGCTATGACTCCGCGCCACCCACGATCAACGGCGGCAACATGGATGACAAGGCGCTGATCGCGGGAACGACCCTGTTTTTGCCGGTGCACGCGCCAGGCGCGCTGTTTCAGGTCGGCGATGGTCATGCCGCGCAGGGCAATGGCGAAGTGGACATCACGGCGCTGGAAACATCGCTGGTCGGTACGTTCCAGTTCATCCTGCACAAGGCACAAGTAACGCCTTATCCGCGCGCCGAAACGCCCACGGCATATATCGCGATGGGGTTTGACGATGATCTGAGCAATGCCACACGCAAGGCGCTGCGCAATATGATTGATTTTCTGGTTGCCGCCAAAGGCATGACCCGCAACGATGCCTATATGCTGCTGAGCGTGGCGGGCGATGTCGAAATTACCGAACTGGTCGACCGCAACAAGGGCGTCCATGTGGTGGTGCCAAAGGCCTTGTTCAAACGGCCTTAATGACCAGACCGGACAGGCGCCGGATCGCGCGCCCACGGTGATATGGCTGGCTTTGCGGGCGTCCTGGCCGCCGCGTTGTCTTCTGCTGCGGTTTCATCGCGTGACGGCACCGAACAATAGGCTGTCAACAGCATGCCTGCGGACCACAGCAGCGCGTTCCAGCGGCTGCGGAACACGGTGTTGAGTTTGGGTCCTAACATCGGCGCAAGTGTGCGCGCCGGGGGTTAAGATTTAACCGGCGGATTTAAATGCTTGCGAAAGCGCATGATACAGCTTGGGCTTGCACACTGCGGCGCTGACCGCATCGGCTATAAGCGCGGTGGCGAACAGCGGCAGGATCATGGTGCGATCAGCGGTCATTTCCATCATGATAATCACCGATGTCATGGGCGCGCGGACGACCCCGGTGAAATAGCCGACCATGCCCAACAGGACGATCGCGCCGGCCGGGCTGCCGGGAAACAGCGCAGCCACCAGTTGGCCCAACCCGGCCCCGACCGACAACGAAGGCGCAAAAATTCCTCCCGGCGCGCCGCTTAGCGCAGTCGCCAAAGTCACGACGAATTTTGCCGCGCCAAACGCTATCGATGTATGGTCCCCGGCCAAGAGATGGCGCGTTGTCTCGTATCCCGTGCCCCAGCTCAGCCCCTGCGTGGCCCATCCCGCTAGCGCGACCACCAGCCCGCACGCAGCTGCGAACACGATCGGCCGCGACCTGACTTTTGCAACCCAAGGGTGAGGCGCCGGCCCGGTCATCGCAATCAGACTGCGCGAAAACAGACCGCCCATGATCCCGCCGAGCACGCCGGTAACTGGTGCAACGACCGCCATTGCCCGGATCGGCAGGCTTTGCCCCATCGCACCGAAATAGACATAGTCGCCTGCCAAACCCAGGCTGACCAGCCCGGCGATCATGACGGCCGCCATGACCATAACCGCCACTTTCTGCTCAAACGCGGCGGCCAGCTCCTCAATGGCAAATGCAACGCCGGCCAGCGGCGTGTTGAACGCTGCGGCGACACCGGCTGCACCACCGGCAATAATGACACCGGCGGTTACCGGCACCCGCAACCAACGATGCACCGCCACCATCAGCGCGGCGCTGATCTGAACGGTCGGCCCTTCGCGGCCAACCGAAGCGCCGCACAGCAACATGGCCAAAGTGGCAACAAATTTTGCCAGCGCCGTGCGTAAAGAGACCAGCGGGCCCGTCGCATGGTGCTCAGGATTATGGCTCGCTGCCATGACTTGCGGAATACCCGACCCGCGCGCGGCAGGAAAAGCCCGTCGGGTTAGATAAACGATCCCCGCAAACATCATCGGGGTGAGCGCAAAGGGCGCATAGGGTGCAACAGCGACAAGACGCTCGAACGCCTGCTGCGCAAAATCACCCAGCCGGGCAAATACAATAGCTGCAAGACCCAGCGCAGCCGCACCGATTACTGCCGCCAGCCGATTGTGCACCACCTGAAAATGATGTCTGGCCATGGCGGCGGGTCTTGACTTGGGCATGACTCAATCCGTTCGCGAAAGTGCCTGGCGGGTCATCTGTCGGTTTTCGGTATTTTGGCCCATGGCGCAATGGACAGGCCAAAAAGAAAAAGCCCGGCGATTAAACCGGGCTTTTTCGTTATCTTGCTGAAGTTCCCAGCGCGCCCAAGGCTTAACGCTTCGAGAACTGGAAGCTCTTGCGGGCCTTGGCGCGGCCGTACTTCTTGCGTTC
>CAIPWG010000501.1 GCA_903868655.1 uncultured Sphingomonadales bacterium | reverse complement strand
GTGTGACCGGGGCGCCAGGGCACAATGCCGCGCACGAGATTATCCGCGATCGATCGATCCTTTGGAAAGCACTGCACCGGGGACGCTGAGCTACCCCCGCCGCACAGCCCAGTAAATGGGCAATCCGCAGGCCAGCAACGCAGCGCCATAACCGATCGCCTCCAGCCCCAGCCCGCAGGTCGCCCAGGCCGAAAACACCGCGCCGAACAGCGCCACCGGGATCATCAGCCGCTCACCCGGCAACAGGCGGATCGCGGCCAGCATGGTCATCGCATATGTCAGCATGCCGGCGGCAAGGCTGACCGAGGCGATAAACTGAAACAGATCGCCCATGCCACGCCCAAAGTTGAGCAAAGTGACCGCACTCAGCAGCAGGCTTGATACGATATGGCCGCGCGCGGGGGTGCCGGTGATGCTTTCCTTTGCAAACCACTGCGGAAATACACCGCCGCGCGCCATGGCCCAGGGCATCTCACCTTGCAGCAGGATAAATCCGTTGAGCGCACCAAACGCGCTGATCGCAGCAAACAGCGCGACGACCCCGCCGAGTGCCTTGCCAAAATACCGGCCGAGGAAGGCCGCGACCGGTGCGGGCGAGGCCGCAGCTGCTGCGAGCGGCATGTAACCCTGAAACGATGCAGAAATGCCGAGGAAGATCGCACCTGACAGCATTGTGCCCACCAGCGTCGCCATCGGGACCACGCGGCTGGCGTTTTCAACTTTGTCGGCGGGGACTGTGGCAGATTCGATGCCCAGAAACGCCCAGAAGCACAAGGCCGCCGCCGCCGCGATGTTGCTGCCGGTAATCGGCACCGGGGTCTGATGAATGACCGGCGTGCCCGATAGCCACAGCCAACCTGCCAGCCCGATCACGCCCAGCAGAGGTACCGATTTGATGACCGTGGTGATCAGCGACAGGTCGCCTGCGCTGCGCACGCCGCGAATGTTGACGGCGGTCAACAGCCAGACACACCCTACCGCCAGCAGCGCGGGCAGACCTTGTATCTGGCCGATGGCGGGAAACACCCCCGACAGTGCGCTCACCACTGCGACTGCCAGCGCACCATTGCCCGCCCACAGCAGCACCCAGTAACTCCACGCGGTGATGAACCCGGCAAACGGCCCAAACGCAGCTTGTACATAGCCATAGGGGCCGCCAGCCATGGGCGTCTTGGCGCCCAGACGCGCAAACACGACCGCCATGGCGAGCGCCGCAGCGCTGGTAATGATCCACCCGATCAACTGGTTGGCACCCAGTGGCGCGAGTGTTGCGGGCAGCAGGTAGACCCCGGAACCGATCAGATTGCCAACGACCAGCGCCAGCGCCGTCAATGGCCCCAATCCGCGCGGTTTCTCGATTGTGTGCCCCACCGACTTGCGCTCCCTCACCACGCCGCCTGGCACACCGTGTGCGGGCGTCTATTCCCAACTGCGATTGCGCAGCGCTTCGCTCATCATCTTGCGCCGGGCAAATTTGCCCGCAAGGTGGCGATAGAAAAACCACGGCATCGCACGTGATGGCAGCAGGCCATAGGCGATCTTTTCCCATCCGTTCCAGCTGACCGCGGTGGAATTGGTGCGGCGGGGCGAGGGGAAGCAAAAGTGGTGCGAGTCATAAATCGACGGGCCTTTGTCCATCATACGCACCATGATTTCATGATCTTCGAGCACATACGGCCACAGCGCACTGTCGAACGCCCCTGCTGCGCGAAACAGATCCAGCCGCCAGGACTGCGCATACGTGCCGGCATGGCACTTTTTGGGCATGATCCGGCTGGCAAATCGCACGCGGCGCAGGCGTTTGCGCGCTTGAACGCTGCCATACGGCGCATAAAGGTCAATTGCCATGACGCTGGTTGCTGCGGGGTTGGCGTCAAACAGCGCCAGACAGTGCGACACATAATGCGGCGGATAGATCGTGTCGGCATTCAAAAAACCGATGAATTCGCCCTGTGCCAGCGCAATCCCGCGCATCAGCGCAGGTACTACACCGGGGGTGTCTTCTTCGACGTGCTGATAATCGATATCGCTG
>CAIPWG010000500.1 GCA_903868655.1 uncultured Sphingomonadales bacterium | reverse complement strand
TTTCTTTTTCTTGTGCCAAATTTTTTACAATCTCTCGAACAAAATATCCCCCAACCCATTCTTTCGTGTGATGGTTTTACATAAAATACATTTTGTCACATAGATTACGCGAACTAGCGTCTAACGCAAACCAATTCCCCGGGAGACACCCATGTGACAAATACCAATGTCTTGCCACTTGGGCGCGGTAACAATCAAGAGGGTTGTGCAACTGCGCAAACCATCCACCTTTGGGCCATGGACGAACCGATACTCACACTCGAAGAACGCGCTGCAATCAATGGCGGACGCTGGTTTTCTTCACTATCACCCTCGCTTCGGCATGACATCTTGCGCTGCGCCTACGTCAAGCGATACCACGATGACGAATTGATTTGCGCACGCGGTGAGCCGCCGGAGGACTGGATCGCATGTGCCAAGGGCGCCGTGCGGGTCAGCTCTACGTCCATTTCGGGCAAGCAAATCACGCTAACCTACGTGGAACCCGGCATCTGGTTTGGCGACGTGTCATTTTTTGATGGCGACCGCCGTACCCACGATGTCTATGCGCATGGTGACACCACCACGTTGTGCGTGGCTAAAGCGGATTTCAAGAAAATTCTGGCCTTGCATGTTGAGCTATACGAAGCCCTCCTGCGGCTGCATGCGCGGCGTATCCGCCAACTGTCCGGTTTAGTGGAAGACCTCAACACCCTGCCCTTGCGAGCCAGGCTTGCCAAGCAAATCACGCATTTGGTGCGTTCTTACGGGGTGCCTTCGCTGAGTGATGCCGGCGAGGTCCGGATCGGATTGCAGTTGGCGCAGGAAGAGTTGGCACAACTGCTAGGCGCCTCCCGGCAACGCGTCAACCAGGAACTCAAAACCATGGAGCGAGAGGGCGCCATTCGCATCGAGCCCGCTGGCCTGGTCGTTCGGGATCGCGCCGCACTGCTGCACATCTCGGAAACCGACCATTGACGCGCACTGCATACTGACCAACAAAACCATGAGCAACTTCGACCACTTTGTAGGTACCCAAGCGGTTTCCGCACAGCACAGCTTCGAGCTGGCCGCGCTGGACGCCTGGCTCACCAAAAACGTTACCGGTTACAGCGGCCCTGTCACGGCACATATGTTCAAGGGCGGCCAATCCAATCCGACCTTCAAATTGGTCACGGCGCATAAAAATTACGTCATGCGAATGAAGCCGGGACCGGTTGCCAACCTGCTTCCTTCCGCCCACGCCATAGAGCGCGAATTTGCGGTGATGCGTGGCTTGGCTGGCACCAGCGTGCCGGTGCCCGAAATGCTGGGGCTGTGCGAGGACGAGTCCGTTCTGTGGCGCGCCTTTTACGTCATGGATTACATCGAAGGGCGGGTGCTGTGGGACCAAACGCTTCCCGGCATGGACCGCGTGCAGCGTGGCGCTATTTACGCGGAGATGAACCGCGTGATCGCCGCCTTGCAGACCCGCTACGCCGAAGAGACCGGCGTCCGCGGCCTCAAGATCCGGCACAACAATGTGCTCGGCTATTTCGTCGAGGTCACCGCCCAGCACGGCGACAAGCTGATGGCGCCGCCGCTCAATGCCACCTTCATCCACCGCCAGACGCTGGCCGGCCAAATTCGCTTCACCTCGACCGAGCTCGGCGA
>CAIPWG010000499.1 GCA_903868655.1 uncultured Sphingomonadales bacterium | reverse complement strand
GAACCGCCCCGGTCACCGCCAGCTTTTCAACCAGGCATAGTCAAGATATCCCTTTTTCCCCGGCAGCGGACCGGCGGAAATGATCGGGTAAAAACCGATGAAGACCGCCATCGTCACCAGCAGCACGACCCGGCCCGGCCAGACAAGGCCAGCATCCCACCAGCGACCCACAACCAGCGCCAGCGCCGCCATCAGGAAACAGGCGGCCAGTTCATAGTGATAATAGAACTGCACCGGCTTTCCGTTCATCGCCCAGAAAATCAGGCTGAGGACATAGAGCACGACGATCAGCGCGGGCAGACCTTCGCCTTTCCATCCCTTCCACGCGCACCAGCCCAGCGCGGGCAGCCCGGCCAGCATCGTGAACGGATTGCCGATCATCAGCACGCCGCGCTGTTCGCCATCGATATGTTCATACAGGAACCAGATCGGGCGAAGGTTCAAAATCCACTGCCACCACTGGCTCATGTACCGATGCGGTTTGACCACGCTGTCCTGCAATTGGAGCATGTAGCGCTGCCACGTGATCAGCCCGCCCAATGTCAGCGGCTGAACCTTGAAGAAAAATTGCGGTGCGAATGTCGCGAGGTAGACGACCACTGGCCACAACCCCAGCCATAGCCCCGCCTCGGCGAGTGAGACCCCGCGCACCGGGCCCGCGCGCGTCGCCGTGATCCAGCGCAATACGGCGCCAGGTACAGCGCGTGCCCGGACCGGTCGGGCCGAACCCAGAAGATCGAGAGCGGCCGCCCGCTGCCATGCAAACAGCAATCCGGGCAACACCATCAGCGGCGCACCGTTCCATTTGCCGCCGAGTGACAGGCCGAAGAATGTACCCACCAGGATCAGATGGATGCGCCCGCCACGCCGATCGGCCCATTTGCCCCGCGCCGACAGCGCCCATTGCCACAACCCCAGCGCCAGCATCGATGCCATCGCCATATCAAGCATCGCGATCCGCGACAGCACGAACCAGATGAAATCGGTCGCGATCAGAAACGCAAACAGCAGCGAAATGCGCCGCGATCCCGATGCCCACCACATCGCCCGCGCCCCGGCGAACAACCCGACAGAACCCAACACCAGATTGGGAAAGCGCCAGCCGAACGGATGATCACCAAACAACCGCATGCCGATTGCGATCATTTCCTTGCCCAGCAACGGATGTTCGGGATTGAGCCGCCGCGACAGTTCGATCAGCCGCCGCGCCGCCGGGATATAATGAATTTCGTCAAACATCGTTTTTGACGGGATCGCCAGCCGGCACAGCCCGAGCAGGAAAAACACAGCCACGATCACCAGCGTACCCAGCAAGGGGTCGCGCCGTTGAAACGGCGCGCACAACACCCGCACCGGGGCAGCAAGAAAGGCGGACATCGGCATTGCTGGCGTCGCGCATACGCCAAAGCCCGCGCGATGGGTAGCCTGTCGCAAATCCGGCTCGCACCGCTGGCGCAATTCGATTATGGGCACGCCCATGAAACGCACAACCGGACAGGACCGCTCGATCACGCGCCAGTGGCGCCCCGCAACCCAGGCCATTCGTGGTGGCACCTGGCGTTCGGAAATGGGTGAAACCAGCGAAGCGCTGTTCCTCACTTCGGGCTATACCTACGACAATGCCGCCACTGTCGCCGCGCGGTTCGCCGGTGAAGAAGACGGCATGACGTATTCCCGCCTGCAGAACCCGACCGTGCAAATGCTCGAAGAACGCATTGCCCTGCTCGAAGGGGCCGAGGCCTGTCGCACCCAGGCCAGCGGCATGGCAGCCATGACCACCGCGCTGCTGTGCCAGCTATCGGCGGGCGATCATGTCGTGGCCGCCAAGGCCGCATTCGGATCGTGCCGCTGGCTGATCGACAATCTGCTGCCGCGTTTCGGCATCGCCGGAACCACGATCAACGCCAGCGACAACGCCGCATGGGAAGCGGCGATCCGTCCGAACACCAAAGTGTTTTTCTTTGAAAGCCCGGCCAATCCGACCATGGATGTGGTCGATCTGGAATTCATCTGCACGCTGGCCAGAAAACACGGCATCGTGACTGTGGTCGACAACGCCTTTGCTACCAGCGCCTTGCAGAAACCGATGGAATTCGGCGCCGATGTGATCGCCTATTCGGCCACCAAGATGATGGATGGGCAAGGCCGCGTGCTGGCCGGCGCGGTATGCGGGTCGCATGCGTTCATCAATGACGTGCTGCTGCCGTTTCAGCGCAATACCGGGCCCAACATTGCCCCGTTCAACGCGTGGGTCGTGCTGAAGGGACTGGAAACGCTCGACTTGCGCATTTTCCGCCAGAGCGAAAACGCGCTGAAAGTCGCGACATTCCTCGAAAGCCGCGTGCCGCGCGTGCTTTATCCATTTCTGGCCAGCCATCCGCAGCACGCGCTGGCGGTGAAGCAGATGAAGGCGGGCGGATCGATCCTGTCGATCGAACTCGATGGTGGCCGGACAGAGGCGCATGGCCTGCTCGATGCGCTGCAATTGGTCGACATTTCGAACAACATCGGCGATTCACGTTCGCTGATGTGTCATCCCGCCTCGTCCACGCATCATGGCGTTGGCGCCGAAACCCGCGCCGACATGGGCGTGGGCGAAAACATGCTGCGGCTGAATGTCGGCCTGGAAGATCCGCAGGACGTGATCGACGATCTCGACCAGGCTTTGCGCACGATCGGTCTGTAAACCCCTCCCCCT
>CAIPWG010000498.1 GCA_903868655.1 uncultured Sphingomonadales bacterium | reverse complement strand
TGAAGCAGATCTTCGAGACGGTGTTTTCGCAGTCGGGAACATCCTTTCGTCGCGTTTGTCTGGTGGAATATCCGGGGCGCGGCATGTGGTCGCTGGCCTTTATTTCATCTTCACCCGAAGGCTCGGTGAAAACGCATCTGCCGCAAGGCGAAGAGTATATTTCGGTGTTTATTCCTTGCACACCCAACCCGACGACCGGCTTTTATATTTACATTCCGGTGCGCGATATCATTGAAATCTCTATGACTCCTGACGATGCATTCAAGCTGATCATGTCGGCTGGACTTATCCAGCCGGAGTTGCAGGCGCAGGGCGGGACGCAGCTTGGCGGCGTTCGCTCGCGCGCGACCGGCAAAGCGGATGTCGTCGGCCCTCTCTGACGGGTGGGAAATCTCGAGTTAGAAGACGTGCGAGCGGGATTTCGGCTTGCTTCAATGTGTGCGCTGCGATAATCGTGGCAATGTCATGGGGATGTGAACCAGAACGGGATCAGGGGACATGCCAAGTTTAATTGCGGATTATTTACCGCTGGCGATTTTCATGGTGCTTTCGGTGGCGATTGCTGGCACATTGCTGGTTGCCCCTTTTGTGGTGGCCTTTAAGGCGCCGGATACCGAAAAACTGTCGGCCTACGAATGCGGTTTCAAAGCCTTTGACGATGCGCGCATGAAATTTGACGTGCGGTTCTATCTGGTGGCACTGTTGTTCATCATTTTCGATCTTGAGACGGCTTTCCTGTTTCCCTGGGCGGTTTCGTTCCGTCATCTGGGCATTGTCGGTTTCTGGTCGATGATGGTGTTCATCATCGAATTGGTCATTGGCTTCGTTTATCTTTGGAAGAAGGGAGCCCTCGAATGGGATTAGTTCTCGATTCGACCCAGGCGGCTGTGACCGAGGCGCCGAAGGGGCTGGTTGACGCCTCCGGTAAACCTTTGGGTGCCAACGATCCGTATTTCGGCACCATCAATGATCAACTGGCGGACAAGGGTTTTATTGTCACCTCGACTGATGAACTCATTCAATGGGCGCGCACCGGCTCGATGATGTGGATGACCTTTGGTCTGGCGTGTTGCGCTGTCGAAATGATGCAGTTGATCATGCCGCGCTATGACGTTGAACGTTTCGGTTTTGCACCGCGCGGTTCGCCGCGCCAGTCGGATGTGATGATCGTGGCGGGCACTCTGACCAACAAAATGGCTCCTGCATTGCGGAAGGTCTATGACCAGATGCCTGAGCCGCGTTACGTCATTTCGATGGGCAGCTGCGCCAATGGCGGCGGCTACTATCACTATTCCTATTCGGTTGTGCGCGGCTGTGACCGCGTGGTTCCTGTGGATATTTACGTGCCGGGATGCCCGCCCACCGCCGAGGCGTTGCTGTATGGCGTGTTGATGCTGCAAAAGAAAATTCGCCGCACCGGCACCATTGAACGCTGAGAAGATGATCATGCTGCAAGAGCTTGGAGATAAAATTTCGGCGGGGCTGAACAGGGCCGTTACCGGCGTCAAGGTCGCTTACCGCGAATTGACACTTGATGCGGACGCTGCGCGCATTGTCGAGGTTTTGACCGCTCTGCGCGACAATCCAGATTGGGCGTTCGTCAACTTCATCGATATTTGCGGTGTCGACTATCCGGGCCGCGAGAAGCGGTTTGATGTGGTTTATCATCTGATGTCGCCCACACATAATATGCGTGTGCGTGTGAAGGTTCAAGCTGACGAGCAGGTGCCGGTTCCCTCAGTGATTTCGGTGTTCCCTGCGGCCAATCTGGATTGTC
>CAIPWG010000497.1 GCA_903868655.1 uncultured Sphingomonadales bacterium | reverse complement strand
TTCCCCCTGCGCGCTATGGAAAAATCCCGACCTGCCCTCGGGATTAGTAACAATATCGAGCTGTTTTGTTTTACGTGGATGAGCCGCTGGCGGATGCACGGGCAGGAAAAAATAATTTTTTCCAAAAAGCGCGGGCACCCGGTCGCGCAAAGCAGTACCCAAATCGCACGCCCGCATCCGCGTCAGATCATCACGGCCGGCTGGTATCGTTGGTCGTCGGTTGCTCCGCAGAAACGTCCCCGCGGACGTTTCATCGCGGGAGGTATGACTGCGCGCCAGTGCCGCTTGGTTTCGACAACGGCGGTCCTATTATGTTTTCGCGCGGCGTGAAACCCAATCAGCAACCAGCCAGCCCACGGTGAGGCAAACAAATGGCATGGCTGGGAAATGAAATCGTGACTGCCCGGAAAATGCTACCGAGATACCCGTTTCAAACAGGGCCACAGCATAAGGGACCAGCCACCAGTCAAACCGATGCGACCGTGAGGCAAGGCGGAGCGGGGCGACGATAAAGCCGATAAGCAGCAACAAATACCACACCTGATTGGCCGCCCGAAGTGCCAGGAATATATGGGGATGCGCGGAGTAGACCGTCGATCCAGTTTCGTAGGCCCATTGGCCTTCGCCATCGGGGCCCCACAAGCGCGCGATTTTGAGCGGGACCAATGCGACAAACCGCGCAGGATGCTCCCGGATCCAGGTCATGCCCAACTGGCGCGCAAGCCCATCGGCCTGGATTTCGTTCAGATCTTTGCGCGCCTGAAGGCCCGTGACCAGGGGATCATTGGGCGTGTAGCCGCCACGCGCGCTGTCGTTGTTTCCGGTCAACAGCGTGAAGCCGCCATTGGCCGACACCATCACCCATGCACCCAACTCGCGATGGTTCCGCAATGTCCATGGGGAGATGATCACCGCAGCAGCCAGGCCAATCAACAAGCCTTGACCGATCACGGTGCGAAGGCTGCGCCAGCCCTGCCAATTCTGCCAAAGGCTGATCGCCAGAAGCAGCGGCACAATCGCCATCGTCTGGGCTTTTACCAGCGTCGCGAGCCCGAATACGAGGCCAGCCAGGAAATACGCATACCAGGCGCGCGAAACGGTGATCAGCCAGATGCCACTGATCAGCAGCGCGGTGTAGATCACTTCGGTCAACGCGAGTGGTACATATGCAATGGCATTGGGGTACAGCGCGAAAGCAAACAGGGCGAACCGTGCGGCCAGTTCCGACCCCGTCCATCGCCGCCCAAGGTCAAGGATCATCCACCCGGTCAGGCCCGCCGCCACGCCATTGACGATGCCGACGGTCCACAACGATGCGCCGCCCACGCGGAATGCCAAGGACAACAACCATGGCAACCCGACTGGCCAGAAAGCGGTCGGACGGCCCTGGTTGTTGAGATAGTCCATCCCCTGCGCAAGTTGCACGGCGTGGCTGTAGTACCAGTCTGCATCGGAAGTCGGCGTAACGTGGCAGAATATGACTGCGGCGCGCAAGGTGCAGTAGATCGCGAACAGGATTGAAACGGCGTGTTTGTGCAAAAACACCCGGGCAATCGACGCAGACAGGCGTTCGGCCATTGCGTGACGGTCGCCGGTCCGATCGGCACTCAACGAATGATCCATTTTCACAACGCCAATCAATTTTCAAAATCGGAAAAATTAAAACCATGCCTGCGCTGCGCCACGGTTTTGCGCCCGCTCTGTCCTATTTTGCATGCGATCCTGCAATCGGCTTAAGGATTGTGGGCTGCGCCCTTTGTACCAATTTCGTACAGGCGCGCACCAGACACGATGTTCGGGCGTCTGCTCAGAAGTGTTCGAGTTGCGACCGTGCAAACGCGGTGGTGGCATCCAGAATATCGGCTTTGCCCCGCAAAGGTGCAGCAAAGGCTGTGATCAGGCCGACATGGCCCAAGCGTGGATAAGTTTTGCGGACTACGGGCACACCTTTGGCACGCAGGGCTTTTGCCAGCGTATCGCTGTTCCGCGGCCAGACCAGGGTGTCACGGTCGCCTGTGGCAAGTAATGCCGGTGGCGAATCTGCACGGGCGTAAGCCATCGGTTGGGTGGCCGATTGATCCACCACGGCATCAAACGTTTCCAGCACAACTTTGTCGGTGAACGGAGCGAAGTCATAGGGTCCGGCCAGTCCGACGAAGCCACGGACCACTTTGCGGTCGGCGCCCAGCCAGCGCGGATCGAGTGCCAGCATGGCGGCGTTATAGGCACCTGCCGAGTGTCCCACCAGGATGAGAGCGCCTGCACGGCCACCGTATTCTGGCGCATGGGTGGCGATCCAGCGGACTGCAGCCGCATTGTCTTCCAAAAACGTCGGATAGTGAACTTCTGGTACCAGACGATAATCAGGGATCGCCACCAGGAACCCGCGTGCGGCAAGCGCCCGGCCGACAAAGCCATAGCCCTGTCGATCGCCCGAATTCCACGATCCGCCGTAAAGAAACACGATTACCGGCAGGTCAGTCGTTGAGCGCTGTGTGGGCGCATAAACGTCCATTTTCTGGCGATCGAGCGGACCAAACGCCACACTCGCGACTTGCGCGGAGCCGCTATCCTTTGGAACCAGCGTATTGAAAGTGTGTAGGGCAGAACATCCACACAAACTGGTGAAGAGCGCGGCATGGCACAAGGCGCGGATAAAGTTCATCATCTCGTAACACTGCTGTTTGGCCCAGGACGTGGTTGGGCGGGGATGGTTGAGATACGCCTCGCCGTGCTGGCTGGATGCACCATGAACAGAACTGTCTCGCGCACGATAGGGCACATCGTGCTGTTGTACTAAAAGGGCATGCGTCCGAGCTCTGTCCGCAGCCGTATACTGGGGTACGTCCATCGAGGACGTTGACAAGATGGAACCAAAAACGATGAAAAAGATGACCTTGCGCGCCGGTCTGGCCGCTCTTGCGATGGTCGGTGCCTCGTCGGTGCTGGCGTCGACCGCTTTTGCCAACCCGGAAGTCGGTGGCGCTGCGATGTATGAGACGAAGAACATCGTTGAAAACGCAGTCAACTCAAAGGACCACACGACACTGGTAGCAGCCGTGAAAGCTGCCGGCCTGGTTGAAACGCTGTCGGGCCCGGGTCCGTTCACCGTGTTTGCGCCGACCAATGCGGCATTCGCCAAGTTGCCGGCTGGCACTGTCGACACGCTGGTGAAGCCGGAAAACAAGGCGCTGCTGACGTCGATCCTGACCTACCACGTTGTCGCCGGCACTTTCACGTCGAAGACGATCCTGGCCGCAATCAAGGCCGGTCATGGCAAGGCAACCCTGACCACGGTGCAGGGCGAGCCCCTGACCGCGACGCTTGATATGCATACGTTGGTGTTGACCGATGCCAAGGGTGGCAAGTCGATGGTGACCATCAAGGACGTCCTGCAATCGAATGGCGTGATCCACGTCATCGACACGGTATTGATGCCCTGATCTTGCGATGGTGGGTTGGTGAACGCCAACCCACCACGTTTCGCATTCGCCAAGCAAGGCCGGCATTCATCACCGGCGCCCCGATTGTGGCAATTGCAGGCACAAATTAGTCGCAGAAATATAAAATATATATCTAAG
>CAIPWG010000496.1 GCA_903868655.1 uncultured Sphingomonadales bacterium | reverse complement strand
GTTTGGTGCCAGTTCCTGATGATAGATGAAAAATCTCGGCAGCATGAACAGCCCTGCCATCCAGAACACCACAAAGATGACATGGCCAGCTTTGAGCCAAAGATAGAGCATCGCGAACACCTGCATCATGGTTCAGTAATCCCTGTCCTGCGCTGCCGGATGGGTGCGGGTTTGGCAACCGGCTTTACGGGCTGCTGATCATCTGTCGGCCGGGGTACGCGCTTACCCTTCAGCCGGCTGGTAAGATGATAAGCTCCGCAACGATCGCAGCGATAGGGCCTGATTGTGTAAGCATATCGGGCAGCAACGGCCAATGCTTCTGCCTGATCGACAAACCGCATCTTGGCCTCGCAAATCCGCAATCTGGTCCGCATCGTTCCTGCCCCCAGTCCGAAGACGCGCCACCCCCAAATACAGCCATCCCGGACCGGCGTCGATACGGCGATGGCGCAGGAGCAATCGTGATTGCCCAGCTGTCTTAAAGCGTCAGCCTGGCCGCCACTCGCGCACGACAGATAACAGACGTTCGACATGCGCGATCGGCGTGAACTGGCCAATCCCATGGCCCAGGTTGAACACGTGCGGCCGATCGGCAAAGGCATTCAATACTGCACGCGCACCATGATCGAGCGCATCACCACCCGCCAACAGCAACAATGGATCAAGATTGCCCTGTACCGGCAAACCCTCTGGCAGCGTGGCATGGGCCCATGCAGGGTCGATTGTTTCATCAATACCGATCGCCTGAACGCCCGTCTCGCGCGCATAAGCCGGCAGTTTTTCGCCAGCCCCCTTGGGAAACCCGATCACCGCAACGCCGGGGTGACGTTCCGCCAATGCAGCCACGATCCGTGCATTGGGTGCAATCACCCAGCGTTCGAATTCGCGCGGCGCCAAACTGCCTGCCCATGAATCAAACAGCTGCACGGCTTCTGCCCCGGCTTTGATCTGACCTGAAAGGTAATTGATCGTGATAGACACGATTGCATCAATGATTGCCTGAAACGCCCCTGGATCGCGATAGGCCATGGCACGGGTGTCATGCTGATCACGGCTGCCTTCGCCCGCGACCATATAGGTGGCGATTGTCCAAGGACTGCCTGCAAAGCCCAGCAAGGTGGTATCGGGGCCAAGCGCTGCCCTTACCCCAGCGACGGTAGCGTAGATCGCATCAAGACGCTGTGGCACCGCGCTGAGCGCATCCAGCGTGGTATCGAGCAGCCGAGGGGACATGCGCGGACCTTCACCTGCCAGAAATTCCAGATTTTGCCCCATGGCATACGGTACGATCAAAATATCGCTGAACAGGATCGCACCGTCGAAACCAAACCGTCGAATGGGTTGCAATGTGACTTCGGTTGCGGCTTCGCTGTCGTAAACCAATTCCAGAAAACCGCCCTTGTCAGCCCGCAGAGCGCGGTACTCAGGCAAATACCGTCCGGCCTGACGCATGAGCCAAACCGGCCGTTGGGCAAGGTTTGCACCGGAAAGCGTTTCAAGCAAAGCGCCAGGCATCGTGTTCGTGTCCATTCTAAAACAATAAAGATTCTTATTATTGGGATGTAGAGTGATGTTGGTCCTGTGGAAACCGGGGATTGTCGGCCGTTGCCCCGAATGATCCACCGGTCCACCCTGCCCGTGCACTCTGCGACTCTGGACGAATAGGGGCGCAAGCGAAACTTGTCCCCCTTGTCCACAACGTGTGGGCAAGTTGATCCAACCTGTGGCGAAAATGGCCCGGATAATCGTGATCATGGGGAGCGATTGCAGCCATGTGCTTGTCGGCGCATTCATCCCGTGGTTTATCCGATGCTTGTCCACAGAACCATCCCGACCCGTGCGGGACTGCCATCGTCAGAGGCCCATGCAGCGTCTTCACCTTCACCTGCTGTCGGATTCCACCGGCGAGACGCTGGAAATGATTGCCAAAGCTGCCTTGGCGCAGTTTGAAAGCGCCGAGGTGGTCCGCCATTTCTGGCCAATGGTACGATCGCAACAGCATCTTGACCGGATTATGAACGATATAGCGGCCAATCCTGGGCTGGTGCTGTTCACTCTGGTCAGCGCAGAGATCCGCGATCGGCTCGAACACCGTTGCACCACGCTCGGCCTGCGTTCAATTTCCGCACTCGATACCGTAACCGATGCCTTGGGAACATTGCTGGGACAAGAAGCGCGCGGGCGTCCAGGACGGCAGCACATGATGGACGAGGCCTATTTCCGCCGCGTCGAAGCCATCCAGTTCACGATTGCACATGATGACGGTATCGGTTGGGAAAACTGGGAACAGGCAGATATCATCCTTGCCGGGGTGTCGCGCAGTTCCAAGACGCCGACCGCGATTTATCTCGCCAACCGAGGGTATCGCGTAGCCAATATTCCGGTCGTGGTGGAAAGCCCGCCGCCAGTGTCGCTGTTTGCGTTGCGCCGACCGATGGTGGTGGGGTTGACCACCAGCCCCGAACGCCTGATCCAGGTGCGGCGCAATCGGCTGCTTTCGCTCAACCAGGCGCCCGAAACCAGCTATGTCGATAGCGAACACGTAGCCCGCGAAGTGCAATATGCCCGGCGCATGTTTGCTGACAACGGCTGGCCAGTCATTGATGTCAGCCGCCGTTCGATAGAGGAAACCGCAGCCGCCGTGATCAACTTGTACAACGAACGCCACAATGTGCGTGCTGCCCATGGCATGGATATCGCCAGGGATGGAGAAGGCTGGCAGGAAGCCGGCCGCAATGGATCGTCGCAATGAGCGTTCTTGTGCTTGCTTCGCAAAGCGCATCACGCAAGGCCATGCTGACAGAGGCCGATGTTCCATTTGAAGCGCGTGCCGCCGGAGTGGATGAAGCTGCATTGAAACGCGAACTGATCGGCGTGCCTGGCGCCGATATCGCGGCTGTGCTCGCCGAATCCAAAGCGCTCGCGGTCTCTGTGGCCATGCCCGGCCGTTTGGTCCTGGGCGGCGATTCCCTTGTCGAGGTTGCCGGACGCCAATTTGACAAACCGGTTAGCCGGGCCAACGCCGCCGAACATCTGCGATTCTTTTCCGGGCAGACAATGGCACTGTCATCTGCCGCCGTGCTCGCACGTGATGGTGTCGTGGTCTGGCGTCATGTAGAGACCGCTCGTCTGCGGGTTAGAACACTTACCGACAGCTTTATCGACCGCTATCTCCACAGCGAATGGCCGGCTGTTGCCGGATGTGTGGGGGTGTTCCGGATCGAGGCACGGGGTGTGCACTTGTTCGAAAACATCGAAGGCAGCCATTTCACGGTGCTGGGCATGCCGTTGCTGGCCATTCTTGCCGCCTTGCGCGATCTTGGCGCATTGCCGGTATGATGCCCGCGCCAGAACCTGCCGGGGAATACTATGCCGAAGTCATTGGCGATCCGATCCGGCAATCGAAATCGCCTGTGATCCATGGGTTCTGGCTGGAACAGCTGGGCCTCGACGGATCTTATCACTCGACCCCAGTTGCCGCTGCCGAACTGCCGGATTTTCTGGCCACGCGCCGCGGTGATCCGCATTGGCGCGGGTGCAATGTCACCATGCCACACAAACAGGCAGTTATCCCTCTGCTCGATCGGCTCGATCCGCTGGCCGGACGGGTGGGTGCGGTCAATACAATTGTGCCTGAAAACGGGCAATTGGTGGGATACAACACCGACGTACCGGGGTTTCTCGAGCCGCTTCGCACCAGGCTCGGGCAACCGCATTTGTTCCGCATGGCACGCGTTTTGGGCACGGGCGGTGCGGCGCGAGCAATTGTCTCGGCCTTGGCGGACCAGGGGGTGGTCATTGTCCTGGCGGGACGTGATCCCGACAAGGCGCGCACCATGCTCGACACCCTTGCGCCAGGCGGAGATCATCATGCGATTGACCTGGCACACTTTGCCACTCCCACTGATTTTGCTTTCGACGACCGGGCTGGATGTTTTGACCTGATCGTAAACGCAACGTCACTGGGAATGACCGATCATGCGCCACTGGATTTCGATCTCACGCATGCACCGCCCGGCTCGGTGTTCTACGATATTGTCACCAGCCCGCTTGAAACCGCATTTCTGCACGCCGCGCGCGATGCCGGATTTGTCACGGTCGATGGTCTCTCGATGCTGATCGGACAAGCTGACCATGCCTTCCATCGGTTTTTTGGCGTAAAGCCACCTCGGGGCGAGGCCGATACCGTGCTGCGTTCCCGGCTGCTGGCATGACCGGGCCGTTCATTCTGGGTCTGACCGGGTCGATCGGGATGGGCAAATCGGCGGTAGCGCACATGTTGCGCAACTGCGGTGTGCCGGTGTTCGACGCTGACGCTGCGGTCCACGTCTTGCAAGCGCCCGGCAGTTCACTGCTGCCCGCAATCGAGGCCGCTTTTCCCGGCACCACCAGTCCTGATGGTGTGGTGCGACAGGAACTGGGTGCGCGCGTGTTTGGTGATCGCGCGGCGCTCGCGCGGCTCGAAGCGATCATGCATCCCGCAGTTGCTGTAATGCGGGCTGACTTCCTGTCTGAACATGCTGACACGCCGCTGGTCGCATTCGACATCCCGCTGCTCTATGAAAAGAGTCACGGTGCCGGGCTCGATGCTGTCCTGGTGGTTTCGGCCCCTGCCGCGGTGCAGCGCGCGCGGGTACTGGCCCGGCCAGGCATGACCGAGGCAAAATTTGACCAGATTCTGGCGTTGCAAGTTCCCGATGCGGAAAAACGCGCGCGCGCCGATTACGTGATTGATACCGGCTGCGCGCTGGAAGAGACCGAGCGTGCGATTGCCGCGCTGGTTAGCAAACTTCGCACGCTCGCAGCCTGAAAAACTGCATAAGGGTTCCTGTGGAAAATACCTAAATTTCTGATTTCGTTTGAAAAACCACATTTTTATCCGCTGCAGAAATTTATAACGATGGCTTGTCAGCGCGCGCGCACAGGTTCATCGTCCAACGAATGCGCGAAATCGTATTCGACACCGAGACGACGGGGTTTGATCCCAAGGGCGGCCATGCCGTGGACGGGAGACATGTCCAATCTGGTGCGGGCATGGCGCCCGCTGGCAGGGCAACCAGCGGCGGCGCAATC
>CAIPWG010000495.1 GCA_903868655.1 uncultured Sphingomonadales bacterium | reverse complement strand
TTTCCAATTGCGACAAGATTACCCCGGGCATGCTGATGGCGGCGCTACGGATCAATATCCCTGTCGTGTTCGTTTCGGGTGGCCCGATGGAAGCCGGCAAAGTCGTGTTGCGGGGCAAGGAAACTGCGCTCGATCTGGTCGATGCGATGGTGGCCGCTGCCGATGAATCGTTTACTGACGAAGAAGTGCAAACAATCGAGCGTTCGGCTTGCCCGACCTGTGGGTCGTGCAGCGGTATGTTTACCGCCAATTCGATGAATTGTCTGACCGAGGCGCTGGGCCTCAGCCTTCCCGGCAATGGCTCTGTGCTGGCGACGCATGCCGATCGCGAGCAGCTGTTTCTCAGAGCCGGGCGCGTCATCGTTGAACTGGCGCGGCGTTGGTACGAACACGATGATGCCGATGCCTTGCCACGCACGATTGCGGGCTTTGCCGCATTTGAAAACGCGATGAGCCTGGACATCGCGATGGGTGGGTCGACCAACACGGTGCTCCACCTTTTGGCTGCCGCGCATGAAGCCGAAGTGGATTTCACGATGGCCGATATCGACCGATTGTCGCGTAATGTGCCGTGCCTGTCGAAAGTCGCGCCGGCCAAATCCGATGTGCATATGGAAGATGTTCATCGCGCAGGCGGCATCATGCGTATCTTGGGCGAACTTGACCGTGGCGGTCTGATCAACGCCGATTTGCCCACCGTGCACAGCCGCACACTTGGGGAGGCGCTGGCGCAATGGGACATCGCACGCAATCCTTCGGCCGAAGTTCAGGAATTTTTCCGCGCTGCACCTGGTGGAGTGCCAACGCAGGTTGCGTTCAGCCAGAACCGGCGATGGGCCGAGCTTGATTGCGATCGTGAAAACGGCGTGATCCGCAGCGTGGACCATGCCTTTTCGAAGGATGGTGGGCTGGCCGTGCTCAGTGGTAACATTGCGATCGATGGCTGCATTGTGAAAACCGCTGGCGTGGATGACAGTATTCTGACCTTTACCGGCCCTGCGGTCGTGTTTGAAAGCCAGGACGCAGCCGTGACAGGTATTCTGACCGGGCAAGTCAAAGCGGGCGATGTTGTCGTGATCCGCTACGAAGGCCCACGCGGCGGACCCGGGATGCAGGAAATGCTCTATCCGACGAGCTACATCAAATCGAAGGGCTTGGGCAAAGCCTGCGCCTTGATCACCGACGGGCGTTTCTCGGGCGGCACTTCCGGGCTGTCAATCGGGCATGTCTCGCCCGAAGCAGCCGAAGGGGGGGCGATCGGTCTGGTCGAAAACGGTGATCTGATCACGATCGATATCCACAGCCGGGCAATCAATTTGCAAGTTTCAGATGATGTGCTGTCGGCACGTCGTGCTGCGATGGAGGCCAAAGGCTCCGATGCCTGGGCTCCCGTCAAGCCGCGCCCGCGCAAGGTCTCGGTCGCGTTGCAGGCTTATGCAGCCATGACCACCAGCGCCTCGCGCGGTGCGGTGCGTGACGTCACCCAGCTCAAACCCCGGTAAAGCTTGACCCTGCAAGCAAAGCGCCGGATGATCCGACGATGCGCAAGGCCTTGATCCTGATACTGCTGTTGCTTGCCGGGTGTGGTCGCCCCGCAGGCGATCCCGAGCCCGAGATGCGCACGATTGATTGCGCGCTGTCGGGCTCAACCGCTTTCGCCCCGCAATGCCGGGTCGAACAGGTCGGAAATGTGCTGGTCGTACATCGCCCTGACGGCGGGTTTCGCCGTTTGCGCAAAGTATCCGACGGGCGCGGTGTGATCGCCGCCGATGGCATCGAAGCCGCGCATGTCAGCTGGATTGCCGATGGGCGACTTGAAGTGGCTTTGGCTCAGGATCGTTATCGATTCCCGGCCGCAGTAAAGCCCGATGATGCCCCGGCGCACTGACGCCAGGCTTTCCCAGGTTCTGACTGTCGCAGCGATGCGCGCTGCGGAACAGGCGCTGATCGATGCGGGCGCTACAGTGGAAAGCTTGATGGAACAGGCTGGCCGGGGCGCGGGTGAGTGGGTTCATCGCATTGCCGCTGGTCGATCGGTTACGGTGCTGTGCGGTCCGGGCAACAACGGTGGTGATGGTTATGTAATCGCGCGGTATCTCGCCGAACGGCATGTTCCGGTGCGCGTGATTGCGCCCGCTTCGCCCAAGACATCGGCGGCCATTGCTGCGCGTGCGGCATTTTCCGGAGCAAGAGCCGACGGCATTCCTGTGGAAATTCCGCATGGCGATATTCTGGTCGATTGCCTGTTCGGAAGTGGGCTGACCCGCGCGATTGAACCTTCGTGGTTTGGTCTGTTGGCCTCACTTGGGGCCAGCCACGCACAACGGATTGCGATTGACCTGCCCAGCGGGGTCGAAAGCGACAGTGGCGCAGTGCTCAACCCCGGTTTGCCCGCCTATGATCTGACGATTGTGCTCGGGGCGTGGAAACATGCCCATTTCGCGATGCCGTCCGCGCCCTTGATGGGCACATTGCGATTGGTTGATATCGGCGTTGCAGCCATGCGAGACGCGGCCACGGTCCTGCCGATGGCGCACGTGCGTGCGCCTGCCCCCGATGATTACAAATACACCCGCGGTTTGTTGGCGATCGTCGGTGGCGCAATGCCCGGTGCGGCCATGCTGGCGGCGCTCGCAGCGCGCCATGCCGGTGCCGGATATCTGCGGTTGATCGCACAAGCCCAAGTTGGTGCGGTACCGCACGATGTGGTGGTGGTTGGAGACACCCCGGCGAACGCGTTGGCTGATCCTCGGATTGCTGCGGTGCTGGTCGGTCCCGGACTTGGGCGTGACGATGCCGCGCGGGGACGACTGCATGCGGCATTGGCCACCGATTTTCCGACAGTGATAGATGCCGATGCCCTGATGCTGTTGCGGCCGGGGCAGGGAGGGAAAGGCCCCCGCGTGCTGACACCCCACGCCGGCGAGATGGCGGCATTGGAGCGTGCGTTCGGGCTTGGCTCGACGGGTTTGAAGCGTGACCGCACGGTGCGGTTGGCCGCGGCTACTGGTGCAGTCGTGATCGGCAAGGGTCCCGATACGGTCATCGCCACGCCTGCGGGCCAGGTGATCGTGGCGCCGCGTGCGTCATCCTGGTTGTCGGTGGCAGGCACCGGCGATGTTTTGGCCGGTATCGTGGCCGGCAGGCTGGCGGTTACGCGCGATCCGCTGCGCGCTGCATGCGAGGGCGTGTGGTTGCATGGCAAGGCCGCCGAATTTGCGGGCCCTGGCTTTGCAGCCGAAGACCTTGCCCAAGCGGTACTTTCGGCGCTACGGGCGTCGCTGTGAACACTTCAGGATTGATCGTGCGCGTCGCTGCAAAAGGCGATGGCGCTACCGCCGGTGGCCGTCATGTGCCGCTTGCTGCCCCGGGTGATGTAATCGAGGCCGACGGTTCGCTGACCCATGGCCCGGACCATGTCGAACCGGCTTGCCGGCATTTCCCCGCATGCGGCTCGTGCCAGTTGCAGCAT
>CAIPWG010000494.1 GCA_903868655.1 uncultured Sphingomonadales bacterium | reverse complement strand
GATCTAGCGGATTGTCACCATTCTGGGGAAAGTAGGATGACCGAGGCAGAAGCGGCCAACGAATTGATGCGTCTGGCGCGGCAGATTGCGCATCACGACCATCTGTACCACACCCTTGATACCCCGGAGATCGACGATGCCGCCTATGACGCGCTGGTGCGACGCAATGCCGAGATCGAAGCGCAATTCCCGCATCTGATCCGCGCTGACAGCCCTGCCAACAAAGTAGGGCACGATATTTCCGCCACACCCTTGTCCAAAGTGCGCCACGAAATGCGCATGATGAGCCTCGACAATGCGTTCACCGACGACGAAGTGGCCGAGTTTGCTGCCCGCGTACGCCGGTTTCTGGCGCTGCCACCCGAAGCCGAACTGGTGATGACCGCCGAAGACAAAATTGACGGGCTGTCATGTTCATTGCGCTATGAGGCGGGCAGGCTGGTACGCGCAGCCACGCGCGGCGACGGGCAAGTGGGCGAAGACGTGACCGCCAATGTCGCGCACATCGCGGACATCCCCCAAATATTGCACGGCGCCGTGCCCGATGTGTTCGAGATTCGTGGCGAAGTGTACATGACCCACGCCGATTTTGCCGCGCTCAATGCGGTGCAGGAAGGCAAGGGCGACAAACTGTTTGCCAATCCGCGCAACGCGGCCGCGGGGTCATTGCGGCAAAAGGATGCAGCTGTCACCGCCAGCCGCCGCTTGCGTTTCTTGGCGCATGGCTGGGGCGCGGCCAGCGAGATGCCCGCTGACACGCAGTTCGGCGTGATGCAGAAGATCGGCGCGTGGGGCGTGCCCGTTTCGCCGTTGTTGGTGCGTTGCGAAACGACCGAGGCCATGATCGGGCATTACCGCGCGATCCAGGCCCAGCGGGCCGGGCTCGATTTCGATATCGATGGAGTGGTGTACAAAGTCGATCGCCTTGACTGGCAGGGCCGGCTTGGCTTTGTCGCAAAGTCCCCACGCTGGGCAATGGCCCACAAGTTTCCAGCGGAGCGGGCACAAACCGTCGTTGAAGCAATCGCGGTGCAAGTGGGCCGCACGGGTAAGCTGACACCGGTCGCGAGGCTTGCGCCGGTGCTGGTGGGTGGGGTTACAGTCACCAATGCAACGCTGCACAACCGTGATGAAATTGCGCGATTGGGGGTGCGGGTCGGGGATCGCGTGGTTTTGCAACGTGCCGGCGACGTGATCCCGCAAGTGGTGGAAAATCTGAGCCGCGAGTTGCCCGGAACGCCTTTTGCGTTTCCCGCACATTGTCCCGAATGCGGTTCCGAAGCGGTGGCGGAAGAGGGCGAAGTCGATGTGCGCTGCACCGGTGGATTGATCTGCCCCGCGCAACGCACCGAACGTTTGCGGCATTTCGTCAGCCGCACCGCACTCGATATCGAAGGCTTGGGCGAAAAGACCATTGGCGAATTTTTTGCGCTGGGCTGGCTCGAAAGCCCGGCGGATATTTTCCGCCTGAAAACGCGCCGTGCTGAAATTCTCGGGCGCGAAGGATGGAAAGACAAATCGGTAGAAAATCTGCTGACCGCGATCGAGGCTCGGCGCACGCCCGATGCTGCTCGGCTGTTGTTTGCATTGGGGATACGGCATGTCGGGCAAGTGACCGCGCGCGATTTGCTCAAGCGGTTCAGCACTTTGCCAGCCTTGCGCGATCTGGCGACCCGAGCGTACGGCGGCGACGCAGACGCGCGTGCCGAACTGTTGGCTATCGATGGGGTCGGCCCGGTTGTGGTTGAAGCACTGGGCGAATTTTTCCACGAGCCGCACAATCGCGCGGTTTGGGATGACCTGTTGGGTGAAGTCGCCCCGCCGCCGTTCGTGGTCGAAACCCGTGCGAGTGTGGTTGCGGGCAAGACCGTGGTGTTTACCGGCAAGCTGGAAACGATGAGCCGCGATGAGGCCAAGGCCCAGGCTGAAGCGCTGGGCGCACGTGCCGCGGGTTCGGTGTCGGCCAAGACCGATCTGGTCGTGGCCGGACCGGGTGCCGGATCAAAGCTGAAACAGGCCGCCGCGCTGGGAATCGATGTGATCGACGAGGCGCAATGGGCCGACATTGTACGCAACGCAGGATAGACGATAATGGCAATGCATAGCTGGTGGCTGTTTGCGGCAACCGTGTTCTTCATTTCGGCGTCTCCCGGTCCCAACATGTTGCATGTCATGACACGCAGCATCGAACAGGGCCTGGCCCAGTCGATCTGGGCGATGTTGGGCTGTTTTGCCGCTGTCGTCAGCCTGCTGGCGGCGTCTGCAGCAGGGCTGACTGCCGTGTTGGTGGCGGTTCCCACCGCCTTTATGGTGCTGAAGCTTGCCGGTGCGGCCTATCTAGTATGGTTTGGATATAAGGCATGGGTCGCCGAAGTGTCGAGCGATGATGCCGATGGTATGATGACGGTGCCGGTTGCCCCTTCGCGCTGGCGGCTGTTTCGAACGGCATTTTCAATTGGCATTTCAAATCCGAAGGCCTTGATTTTTGCCGCTGCGTTTCTGCCGCTGTTTCTCGATCCGGCGCGGCCCAAAATCACACAGTTTGCGGTGATGATTGCGACTTTCGGTGTGATCGAGTTTTCCTGGTATTTCACCTATGCGCTGGGCGGCAGAGGCCTCGCCGGGTGGTTGCAATTGCCCGCACGGCGCCGATTGTTCAACCGCGTGACCGGAGGGGTGTTTGTCGTGTTCGGTCTGGCCATTGCCGGGACCCGGGCATGAGCCTGCATGACCTGGCTGTGATGGGTGCACGCGCCGGAGCTTTGCTGGTGGCGCGCGGCGAAAGCCTGGCGGTTGTCGATGGTGCCACCGGGGGGCTGATTTCCGCAGGTTTGCTGGCGATGCCGGGCGCTTCGGCGTTTTATCGCGGTGGTGGTATCATCTACACACTCAAAGGGCGGCGTATCGTGCTGGGGCATGAGCCGGGTTCGTTGCGGGGATTGACTTCGGCGACGCAAGACTACGCACTGGCCCAAGCCGCATTGATCCGCACGCGGTATGACGCCGATTGGGGCTTGGCCGAAACGGGTGCGGCAGGGCCGGGGCGGCACCCGCTCGGTGTGGCATCGGGCACAAGCGCGGTTGCTGTGGTCGGACCAAACGGCCTGCAGGCTGCGATCGGTGTGGATACCGGCAGCGAGGATCGGCTGGAGAATATGCAGGCCTTTGCACTGGCGGCGCTGGGTTTGCTCGTGGAAACCCTGAGCGGTCGATAGTCCAGCGGTCCGGACTACCAGCGCTTTGACCATTCCGGCAGCGTACCCACGCGCGTGTTCCGCACACCGCCAAACCGCCGACGGCGCAGCCACAGGATCGACCAGTCGCCGCGCGTCATGCGTGCAGCCAAACGCAGGCCGGCACGCGCATAGGCCGCGCGCACGGCCGGTTCTTGCGTAGTCAGCAGGCCCGACAACAGCACGTGCCCGCCCGGTGCAACTGCGCCTGCAAATTCGGGCGCAAGTTCGACCAATGGCCCGGCAAGAATATTGGCGATGAGCAGATCATAAGGCGCGCTGGCGCAAAGCAGGGGATGGTCCATGCCTGCGCCGATCACCATGGCCATGCGGCCGAACCCGTCACCCATGGCCACGCCATTGGTATCGGCATTGGCCGCAACAACCGGGCCACATACCGGATCGATATCGCTCGCGACCGCGCGCGCGCGTGGCCAAAGGTGAAGTGCGGCAAATGTCAGAAGGCCGGTGCCTGTGCCGATATCAGCCAGATTGCGCACGACCACACCGCGTTGCTTCATGGTGGCGAGCATGGCGAGGCAACCGGCGGTCGTCGCGTGTTGGCCGGTGCCAAAGGCGAGGCTGGCAGGGATCAGGAAATTGCGCAAACCCGGCTCCACCCGAGGGGGATGGTCGGGGGTGTGAACGTGAAATGGCCCTTCGAGGATCGGTTCGATCCCGGCTTGGCTCAGCGTGACCCAGTCGGTTGGGGGCAGGTGCTCGATCCGTGCTTTCGGCGCGGTTCCCGCAAACAGGGCGCGCATCGTGTCCAGTTCGTGCTTGTCCGGCTTATGCGACAGCCAAACTTCCAATTGCCAATCATCAGGACGGTCTTCGGCGATTTCGCTGCCGGCAAGAACCACGTCAGGGTCCCAGTCGTCGGCATCTTCATGCGCCAGCAATGCAGCATGGATCAGTTCACGATCACCCAGAAAGGTAACTTTCCAGGCTTCGCCTTCATCGGACATGGCTGGCTCCATTGGCATCGATGACCGCGCCGGTCATGCTGGCAGGTGCGTCGAGCGCGCAGAATGTTGCAATCGTCGCGATTTCATCGGCGCTGGCAACGCGGCCCAGCGGGATCTGTGCGGAAAGCGCCGTAGCATCGTTGGTGGCGAGATAGTCGGCGGCCATGTCGGTCGCAACAAATCCGGGCGAAATTGCAAAGCTCAGAATGCCCTGATCGGCATAGCCGCGCGCCAAAGTCTTGTGCAGCGCGACCATGCCGCCTTTTGCCGCGGCGTAGTGCCAGTGATCGGGGCTGTCGCCGCGATGCGCCGCGCGGCTGGCGACATGCACAATCCGCCCGCCACGCGATGCCGCTTGCCAGTGGCGCACGGCCGAGCGCGACAATTGAGCTGCGGCGGTAAGATTGATCCGCAGGGTTTCCTCCCAAGCGTCAAGCCACGCGAAGTCTGACGTATCGATAGGATTTTCGGCGAACAGGCCCGCATTGTTGATCAGGCCATCAATCCGCCCGTCTGCCTGAGCCAGCGCGGTTTCCCACAGGAGCGCCGCACCACCGGGATCGGCGAGATCAGCGGCGATAACGCCCGCCGCTGGTTTTCGGCCGTGTTCAATGACGCTGGCGCCGCGTGCGCGCAATTGCCGGGCAATCGCGGCGCCGATGCCACGGGTGGATCCGGTTACAAGGAATACAGGGCGTTTTTCGTTCATCCGTAGCCCTTAGGCTTGACGGTGTGCGGCTGCAACCATGGCGCCAGGTGGGGGGCAATCATACCTTTGCACGGTGCACTGCGGCACAGGTTGCGCGCTGTGGCAATTCGACTAATACGACTCGCGCATGGTGCTGCCACCCGATCTTGTCTGGTACGGCACCGCTTAGGCTTTTGAGGAGTTTTCATGGCGCAGGCACGCAGCAACCGGCCGATTTCGCCGCACCTTCAGATTTGGCGCTGGGGTCCGGCTATGCTGGTTTCGATCCTGCACCGCATCACCGGCAACGGTCTGGCCTTCGCAGGTCTTGGCTTGTTGCTGTGGTGGGTCGGTGCAATTGCCGGTGGCGAACAGAGCTACCAGACGTTTGTCGCGTTTGTTTGGACCGGTACCGGCCCCTGGCCTTCGTTTGTGACCGCGATCCTGGGCAAAGCGGTGCTGATCGGTCTGACTTGGGCATTCTTTCAGCATATGGCGACTGGCGTTCGGCATCTGGTGCTCGATATCGGTGCCGGGTACGAACTCCAGGCCAATGCACGCTGGTCGGTGCTGACGCTGGTATTTTCCGTGGTGGCAACCGCCCTGTTCTGGGCGCTTGTGCTGATCCCGCGCTGAACCTTTACAAGAGGGTATTATGGGTAACGGTACATCTATTGGTCGCGTCCGGGGCCTGGGCTCCAGCCACTCGGGCACGCACCACTGGCTCGCCTCGCGTCTGTCGGCTGTGGGGAACCTTGTATTGGTTCCGTACATCATGATCAGCCTGGCGCTGCTGCCTGGCTATGATTTTGCATCGGTTCATGGCTGGCTTGCTCAGCCCGTGCCGGCGACGGCACTGGTGCTGACTTTCATCAATACGTTCTATCACGCGCGCCTCGGCGTGCAGGTGATGCTCGAAGACTATGTCCATGATGCACCGGGCAAGCTCATTGCCTGGGTGCTGGTGAATTTCGTGCCGGTTGCAGCCGGCGCATACGGCATCGTCTCGGTCATCCGCATCGCTTTGGGAGGCGCTTGAGCCATGACTGCCGCTTACAAGATTATCGACCATACCTATGACGTGGTGGTTGTCGGCGCGGGCGGTTCGGGCCTGCGCGCGACGATGGGCGCGGCCCAGGCTGGCCTGCGTACCGCCTGCATCACCAAAGTGTTCCCGACGCGGTCGCACACGGTGGCGGCGCAGGGCGGAATTGCCGCCTCGCTGTGCAACAATACGCCCGATCACTGGACCTGGCACATGTACGACACCGTCAAGGGGTCTGACTGGCTGGGCGATCAGGACGCGATCGAGTACATGGTGCGTGAAGCACCAGCGGCAGTGTACGAACTGGAACACGCAGGCGTGCCGTTCAGCCGCAACGCCGATGGCACGATTTATCAGCGCCCGTTTGGCGGCCACATGCAGAACATGGGCGAAGGCCCGCCGGTGCAACGAACTTGCGCCGCCGCTGACCGAACTGGTCATGCGATGCTTCACGCGCTGTATCAGCAATCGCTGAAGTATGACGCGGACTTCTTCATCGAATACTTCGCAATCGATCTGATCATGGAAAACGGCGAATGCCGTGGCGTGATCGCGCTGTGCATGAACGACGGTTCAATCCACCGTTTCCGTTCGCACTCGGTGGTATTGGCCACCGGCGGCTATGGTCGCAGCTACTTCACTGCGACTTCGGCGCACACGTGCACCGGTGATGGTGGCGGCATGGTCCTGCGCGCCGGTCTGCCGTTGCAGGATATGGAATTCGTTCAGTTTCACCCGACCGGTATCTATGGCGCAGGCGTGCTAATCACCGAAGGTGCGCGCGGTGAAGGCGGCTACCTGACCAATTCCGAAGGCGAGCGTTTCATGGAACGCTACGCGCCATCGGCCAAGGATCTGGCCAGCCGTGACGTCGTGTCACGGTCAATGGCGCTTGAAATTCGCGAAGGGCGCGGTGTTGGCCCGCACAAGGACCACATTTATCTGCACCTCGATCACATCGATCCCAAAGTATTGGCCGAGCGGCTGCCTGGCATTACCGAATCTGGCAAAATTTTTGCTGGTGTCGATCTGACGCGTCAACCGCTGCCCGTGGTGCCGACCGTGCACTATAACATGGGTGGCATTCCGACCAATTATCACGGGGAAGTGGTTACCATCGGTGCCGATGGCAATCCGGAAACGATTATTCCCGGGCTCTTTGCTGTTGGCGAAGCTGCCTGCGTGTCGGTCCATGGCGCCAACCGTCTGGGTTCAAACTCGCTAATCGACCTCGTCGTATTCGGCCGGGCGACTGGCTTGCGGCTCAAGGAACTGATCAAGCCCGGCACAAGCCATGCGTCGTTGCCGAAGGACAGCGCCGATCTGTCGCTGACCCGCCTTGACCATTTCCGCAATGCCAAAGGTGGATCGCCAACCGCGCAGATCCGGACCGAAATGCAACGCACGATGAGCCAGCACGCTGCAGTGTTCCGCACCGACGAACTGATGGCCGAAGGCAAAGTGAAGCTCGCCGCAACCTATGAGCGGATGCAGGACATTGGCGTGTCTGACCGTTCGCTCATCTGGAACTCCGATCTGATCGAGACGCTCGAACTCGATAATCTGATCAGCCAGGCTGCGGTGACCATGCACAGCGCGTTCAATCGCAAGGAAAGCCGTGGCGCGCATGCGCACGAAGATTTCCCCGCGCGCGATGACGCAACATGGATGAAGCATACTGCAACCTGGTTTAATGGCTGGGGTGGCCAGGGTGGCGATGTCCGGATCGATTACCGTCCGGTGCACGAATACACGCTGACCGACGATGCGACCTATATCAAGCCAAAGGCGCGCGTTTACTGATCCGTGCTTTGAACAAGAATGCGGGCCGGGGTGGCGACACTCCGGCCCTTTTTCTTGCGTACTGTGCCTCGTCGGGCCTATGCGGCAGAGCGAAGCTGGCTTTTCAGCACCCGGAGCATGCCATGGCTGAAGACGACTACGTCTATGACGAAGACACTGGCGAATGGATGGCCGCGTCTGCGCTGGCTGAGCGGGTTGCTTCGGCAGGGCGCGTGGATGTGCGCGATGCGGTTGGCAATCTGCTCGCCGATGGCGATCAGGTAACACTGATCAAAGATCTGGATGTCAAAGGCGCGGGGCAGACGCTCAAACGCGGCACCTTAATCAAATCGATCCGGCTGACCGGTGACGCGCAGGAAATCGACTGCCGCTTTGACGGGATCAAAGGGCTCGTGCTGCGCGCCGAATTTGTTCGCAAACGCACCTGATCAGGGCAGCGGTTTGATCTGCATCGAAACGATTTTGCCGCTGTCGAGGGTGCGTGTGCCAATTTCGATAAACCCATAGGCCTTGTGAAATGCCATTGATCCCGCGTTTGGGGGGTATTGATCGATCTCGGCAGCCATGATCAGGCTGCCGTGACATTGCGCGTGTTCTGCCAATTGATCGTAAAGCCGTTTGCCGAGGCCCAAACCGCGGGCTTGATCGCCCAGAACGATCCGATCGACATAGACAAACCGGTTTAGACGATCGGAAAACCATGAGAAGTTTGCGTTGTCATAGGCAGCGCCGTTCCGCATGGCCAAGACGAAGCCCAACACTTCCTGATTGCGTTCCACGACGATGCAGGCTGAGCTCAGCGCGTGCAAACTGGTAAAACGCGCAGCATCCATCGGGCTGGTTACAGCAACAACGGCATCATTGAGCGCGACAATTGCCGCTGTGTCGTGGGCAGTTGCGGCGCGAAAAATGATCGTTTCGGTCAAGCTCTATATCCCGGTTCATCGATGCGACAGGCGCTTTGGACCAGATATGGCGGCCAGGTCAAACTCGATCACGCAAAGGGCAGTCAATGCCGAAAGTCACGTATCGCATCCACGGCAACCGGCCAGCGCCGCGCCCGATCCGGGTAACCGTGCCAGGCTGGGCAGGGGACAAGCAGCCCCGTGCCGACGGCAGCCATGAACAGCCCTGGCATTGCCTGCCGTTTTCCGAAAGTGCGCGTTACGGACTCGAACTGGTCTATCCGTTTGACGCTGAATTGCGCGTAACCAGTCATGATGGCGAGGTTCAGCTCGACGCCGATTGGGGCCCACCCCCAGAGGGAGAGCCAGCGTGGCCGCCGTTTCGTCCCTTTGGCAAAGATTATTATTCTTATCAGTTGTCGCTCGATCTGGCGGTTCCCGCGGGCTTTGCCATTCGTACCGAACCACATCCGCGATATTTCACCGATCCCAGCTATTCCACGCCTTTGGCGGTGCCGGCTTTGATCCGTTCGGAATGGTGGCCGATGGTGTTTTTTGCCATCTTTCGCGCGCCTCCGCCTGGCGTGGTGCATGTGTTTCGCAAGGATGAGCCGATGTTGGCGCTTGTCGTGATTCCGGAAGATCCTGATTTGGATTTGGCGCCGATGGATGAGGACGCGGCCGCACAGCGCGAACTGCGATCGCGGCGCATGGCAATCAGCCGTGACAGCCTGGCCGAGGGCACGCGCTGGATATCGGACAGCCACACGGTTTTCGATGGTACCTATCGTAATCTGTATCGTGCGGCCCGCGCCCGCGGCGCGCCGCCGGCGAGCGACGCAGAAGATCCCGCACAGAACGAGGGAAGAAGCACGTGTTCAGGTCCCGCGATCGCAAGAGCCGATATAGCCGG
>CAIPWG010000493.1 GCA_903868655.1 uncultured Sphingomonadales bacterium | reverse complement strand
GTAGCTAAGCTATTCGGTGGCGGCGCCGAGGCGGTTCATTCGAACCGTGCGATTCATACCGCAATGGTCGAAGGGCTGGTGGCTGGCGGTGTGCCGGCGGCGGCGGTTCAGTTCATGCCCACGCAGGATCGTGCGGCGGTGGGTGCAATGCTCGGTGCGGCCGGGCTGATCGACATGATCGTGCCACCGGTGGAAAAAGCCTGGTGGCGCGCGTGCAGGCCGATGCGCGGGTGCCGGTCCTGGCGCATCTGGATGGCAACAACCACACCTTTGTCGACCGTTCGGCCAACCCGGCCATGGCCAGTGCGATTGCGCGCAATGCCAAGTTGCGCCGTACCGGGATCTGCGGCGCGATGGAAACGCTGCTGATCGATGCCTGGTACCCCGACCCGCACGGATTGGTAACGCCTTTGCTCGATGCCGGCTGCGAATTGCGCGGCGATGCGCGCGCATGTGCGATCGACCCGCGCATTTTGCCGGCGACCGATGCCGATTGGGATACCGAATATCTCGACGCGATCCTGGCGGTCAAAGTCGTCGATGGGATTGATGCAGCTTTGGCGCATATCGCTGCGCATGGCTCTGGTCATACCGATGCGGTCATTGCCAGCGATGCGGTGGTGGCAGAACGGTTTCTGGCGGAAGTCGACAGCGCGATCGTCATGGTCAATGCGTCGAGCCAGTTTGCCGATGGCGGCGAATTCGGGCTGGGCGCCGAAATCGGCATTGCTACCGGACGCCTGCATGCGCGCGGCCCAGTCGCGGTCGAGGGATTGACGACGTACAAATGGCTGGTGCGCGGCACCGGTCAGATCCGGCCCTGACGCTGGTTTTGCAGCACAAGACTATCGGCCTGCTTGGCGGCAGTTTCAATCCGGCGCATGCAGCGCACCGGCGGATCAGCCTTCATGCGCGCGCGGCATTGGGGCTCGATGAAGTGTGGTGGCTGGTGTCGCCCGGCAATGTCCTGAAACCTGTCGAAGGCATGGCCCCGTTGGCCGCACGCGTGGTCAGCGCGAAGCGCATGGCGCGTTGCGCGCCGATCCGGGTCAGCGCGATCGAGGCGGAACTGGGCACGCGCTATACCGTCGATACGCTGGCGCAACTGCAGCGGCGGTTTCCCCGGTTCCGGTTTGTCTGGTTGATGGGCGCGGACAATCTGGCGCAATTTCACCGATGGCGGGACTGGCGCGCAATCGCGCGTTCGATGCCGATTGCGGTTATCGCGCGTCCGGGCTATGACAGCAAAGCTATGGCGAGCCCCGCCATGGCCTGGCTGCGCCGCTGGCGCCGGCGGCTCGGGCAGGACAGGCCGGGATATGGCCGATTGGGCGTGAGGCGGGATACCCCGGCGCTGTATCAGCTGCGATTCGATCCAGATCCTATGTCGGCGACCGCACTGCGCGCTGCCGACCCGGACTGGCATCGTCGGATTCCCGCTTACCCTGCGCGTGACATGCTGACGTTTCGACCGGTTCGATCCGGCACGGCACGATCGCTGCGGCGAAAGGGCCGGTCCTGATCGGGCCTTTTTCATTTGGCTTTCCGCCCGTTTGGCGGACGGCGGTTTTCGCAGATTTCTGCGCTTTCTCATCCGGATTTATCACTTCATGACTGCCACCAACCACGGAGACCAGCGTCCCCACATGACCACTGTTCCCCCCACCCTGGCCGAAGCCAGCCCCGCCCCGCGTCCCACCCCGGCCAATCTCCACGATCTGGTTCTGCAATCGCTCGACGATGACCAGGCGCAAGATGTTGTGGTGATCCCGCTCGAAGGCAAAAGCAGCATCGCCGATTATATGGTGATCGCGTCGGGCCGTTCGACCCGTCAAGTGGCGACGATGGCGCAGAAGCTGGCGGAGCGGGTGAAGCACGGCGGTTATGGTCACGCGCGAATCGAGGGTTTGCCTGCGGCCGACTGGGTCCTGATCGACGCGGGTGACATCGTGGTGCACTTGTTCCGCCCCGAAGTCCGCACGTTCTACAATCTGGAACGCATGTGGTCGTTTGGCGAACAGGGCGCGGCATAATCACGCGCATAGCCAAAAATCAGGGATTCTGATTTTCGGCACGGTCGGCTAAGCACGGGCGATGCTGTTGCATGTTATCGCCCGAGGCAAGATCGGCCGCACACCCGAAGCGGACATGGTGGAACGTTATGCCCGGCGCATGGCCACCGGGGCGTTGGGCACAATCCGAGTGACCGAATTGCCCGATCGCGGTGGAACGATACCGCCTTTGCCATCAGGGCTGGTGCGCACAGTGGTGCTCGACGAACGTGGGCAACAGGTGTCATCGACCGAATTTGCGCGCGTGCTCGAACGCTGGCGCGACGATGGTGTGCGCGAAGCGCGGTTTCTGATCGGCGCGGCGGATGGCCACGAAGATGCCTTGCGTGCCAGCGCCGATCTCGTCCTCGGTTTCGGACCAATGACCTGGCCGCATATGCTGGCGCGGGTTATGTTGGTCGAACAATTGTGGCGCGCGACCAGTATCGCAGCGGGCCACCCCTATCATCGCGAAGGATGAGCCGGGTGCGGGCGTGGATCGTGGCGGCAGTGTTGCTGGGGCTGGTGGCAGGAGCTGCCCTGGCGCTCGACGCACCATTTGCCAGTACCTCTGAAGCGGGTGCAGCGTTGGGGCAGGCGACACGCGCCCTGTCCGACGCGCGGGCGCGCGCCGAACGGCTTGATCGCGAAGCAGCCGCCGCAACCCAGGCAGCCGATCGCACGGCACGCGAAGCCGCTGCAACCGCGGCCAGAATTCAGCAGGCCGAAGCCGAAATCGAACTGGCGCAATTGCGCATTGCCGCGCTTGATCGCGCACGGCAGGATTTGCGTGCGCGAATAGCCAGCCGCGAAGACCCCCTGGTGCGGCTGACGGCAGCATTGCAGATGATGGCACGGCGGCCGCTTGCGTTCAGTTTGATGCGCGCGGATTCGGTGCGCGAAACCGTGTGGCTGCGCGCCACGTTGGAAGCGATGCTGCCCGAAGTGGCCCGTCGCACCGCAACGCTGCGCGCGGAGATCGCACAAGGTCGGCAATTGCAGGATCGTGCTCGCGCGCTGGCCGCCAGTCTGGAACAAAGCAAACGCGATCTGAACGGGCGACAACGTGAATTGGTTGCCATCGAGAGCCGTCAGCGCATTGCCAGTCGCGCCGCCAGCGGCAATGCCAGCCGTGAATCCGATCGCGTGCTGGCCTTGGCGGAACAGGCGCGCGATCTGGGTGCATTGGTCACCCAGCTGGAGGTCGATGATTCGCTTGGCACACGGCTGGCAGCACTGCCCGGGCCGTTGCCGCGTCCGGCTGATCTGGGGCTTGCAGCCACCGCGCCGGGGCACATGTTGCTGGTCGATCGGGCCAATGGCGGTCCGCCGCTCGTGCGGTTTTCCGGTGTTTTGCCGGTGGCCGGACGGGTGCTGAGCGGCTTCGGTGAAGCCAGCAATGCCGGCCCGCAACGCGGTATCGTGCTGGCGCCTCTGGGCGGCGCGCAAGTCGTGGCACCAGCCAGTGGACGGGTGGCATTTGCCGGACTCTATCGGGGCTATGGCCATATCGCGATCATCACGCATGATGGCGGCTGGTCTTCGCTGGTCACCGGGCTTGGCCGTATCGATGTCGCGGTGGGGCAATCGGTGGTGCAAGGCGCGCCACTGGGTGTTGCCGAGCCCGGCCATCCGCGTCTGACGGTCGAATTGCGCAAGGATGGCACGCCGGTCAATCCCATGGAATTCCTGAAGCCGTGATTGGGGCGCCGGTGGGCGGCGAACGCCCAAGCCCGCACCAACGCCCGTCTGGTATTCGCGCCGATGCGGCGTTACATGAAAAGCAGTGCGGCTTGCCACCGCGATCGGACCCTAACGAAAGTGCCCCATGGCGAACCGCCTGAACCTTGCTTTGCGTGCCTCAGCCCTTGCCACCGCGATCGCGCTTGTTCCGGTGGCGACCGCTGGCCTTGCCGCGGTCGACGCGCGCAGCGGGCCCCAGTTCAACAAGCTGTTTGCGGTCTATAACAAGATCAAGGAGCAATATGTAGAACCGGTCGATGATGCCAAATTGATCAAAGGCGCGATCAACGGCATGGTTGCGGCGCTCGACCCCCACAGCGCCTATCTCGATGTACGCGACAACACCAATCTCAAGATCCAGATCGAAGGATCGTATGGTGGCCTTGGGCTGACCGTGCAGATGGATGATGGCGCGGTCAAAGTGATCGCACCGACCAAGGGCAGCCCGGCGGCTTTGGCAGGGGTGAAATCGGGTGACTTCATCACCCATCTCGATGGCAAACTGTTGTTTGGTGGCACGCTCGACGATGCCGTTGATCAGATGCGTGGGCCTGCGGGTACGAAAATCACGCTGACGCTGTTTCGGCCAGGGCGCGATGAACCGATGGATATCACGGTTACCCGTCAGGTAATCGAATTGCAGCCGGTCGATTTCAAGGTGGTCGGGAATATCGGGATCATTTCGGTATCGAGTTTCAGCGATCACATCACAGGCAAAGTCAACGACGCCTGGATGAAAATTCGCAAACAGACCGGTGATCATCCTGGCGGGTTGATCCTCGATCTGCGCGGCGATCCGGGCGGGCTGCTGGGCGAAGCGATCGGATTGTCGGACTTGTTCCTCGATCGTGGCACCATCGTGTCGCAACGCGCGCGGTATGCGCGCGACAGCGAAGTGTACTCCGCTACCCCAGGTGACATCGCGCGCGGCTTGCCCATCATTGTGCTCACCGATGAAGGCACCGCCTCTGCATCGGAAATTGTCGCGGGTGCGTTGCAGGATCAGCACCGCGCCTTGATCATGGGGCAGCGCAGTTTCGGCAAGGGCAGCGTCCAGACCAAGTTTGACCTTGATGAAAATACCGCGGTCAAGCTGACTACCGCGCGGTATTATACGCCGTCGGGCCGTTCGGTGCAGGAAGGCGGGATCACCCCCGACATCGCGGTGCCGCAGATTTCCGATCCGGATGCGCGCAAGCGCGCGGCACGCGCCTATCGCGAAAGCGATTTGCGCCATCACCTCGCCAACGAGATCAAGGATGACAAGGAGCTGGAAAAGGACAGCAATGAAGACCCGCGCTTCAAGCTGACGCCCGAGCAGCTCAAAGCCAAGGGAATCGACGATTTCCAGTTGTGGTACGCGTTGCAAACCATAGGCCGCACCACGCCCGCGGCTTTGCCTGCGCACAAGCGCTGAGGGCCTGACGATGAAGTCTGAACCCGTGGTTTCGACGCCTCGGCTTGCGCGTCTGATCGCGCTGCTCGTTCCAGCCGGCGCAATGGCTGCCGCATTGGTGGCGCAATATGCCTTTTATCTGGCGCCTTGCGAAATGTGCTGGTGGCAGCGCTATGCGCATATTGCGGCCTTGGTTGCTGCACTGGTGGCGTTCGTTGTGCGCGATGCCCGCGGGATTCGCGTTTTGGTGTGGCTGGCTGTGATGGGAATCGCGGTCAGTGGATTGATCGGGGGTTATCACGCCGGGGTGGAATATCACTGGTGGCAGGGGCTCACCACGTGTTCAACCAGCCGGATTACCGGTGATCCGCTCGAAGCGATCATGAGTGCGCCGGTTATCCGGTGCGACGTGCCCGCCTGGACGCTGTTCGGTATCAGCATGGCGGGATACAATTGCATTGGATCGTTGATTGCGGCCGCGGTGATCGCCGTGCTGGCCCGTCGCGGACGATAAGGATTGGTAAAATGAGCAAGCATCAGCGCGATGTGATGGTCCGGGTCGATCAGGCCGGTGAATTTGGCGCCACCCGGATCTATGCCGGGCAATTGGCAGTGATGGGTGATCGTGCTCCGCATTCGGCCGAAATCCAGCATATGGCGGAACAGGAAGACGCGCACCGCGCGCGGTTCGATGCGATGATCGTGGCGCGCGGCGTACGCCCGACTTTGCTTCAGCCGGTATGGTCGGCGGCAGGTTTTGCGCTGGGCGCGGCCACTGCGTTGATCGGCCCTGAGGCAGCAATGGCATGCACCGCAGCCATCGAAACCGAAATCGACCGGCATTATACCGAGCAACTGGAAGAACTGGGCGATGAAGATCCCGAACTGAGCGATGTGATTCGGCAATTTCGCGACGATGAACGCGCGCATCGGGATGCCGCGCTGGCCGCCGGCGCGGAACGTGCGCCGGCCTATCCGCTGTTGTTCAATGCGATTCGGCTGGGGTGCCGTGCCGCGATCCGTCTCTCTGCCAAAATTTGATGCGGACCAAGGATCAGACTTCAGCTACCGTTTACCGGTAACAGCCCCAGTCGGGGCGAAGGTGTTGTTGATGCCGCGGGCATGCCAGAAAGCCGGGACCGGTTTTTCGACTGCCTGCTTTGGCCGGAGATTGCCGAGATGAAGCGCCTGATCCCCGTTTTCGCCAGCGTCATGCTGGTCATGGCCCTGCCGCAGACCGCGCTGGCCGAAGGTCAGTCCGCTGACAAGGTCAACCAGTTGATCGTGTTTGGCAATGACGCCTGTCCGTCCTCCACCGATGATCAGATCACGGTTTGCGCGCGCAAGGATGAGGGCGAACGCTTCCGCATTCCCGAACCCTTGCGCGACAATCCCAACAAGGCGTCGAACCAGGCCTGGACCGAAAAGGTCAAAGCTTACGAAACGGTTGGCGCATTCGGCACCAATTCCTGTTCGCCGGTGGGCGGCGGCGGCGATACTGGCTGTCTGGCGCGGTTGATCAGTTCGGCCCACGCCGAACGCAAGCAATCGAGCGATGTGCATTTTGCCAAGTTGATCGAGGCTGAACGCGCCAAGCGCCTCGAGACCGTCGACAGCGATGCCGCTTCCGAACAGGGCCGTGTCGAATCGCTGGAAAAGCAATACGAGGCGCGCCTGGCGCGCGAACGCACCGCAGGTGATGCGGTGGCCCCCGTGGCGACGGCGCCGAACGCTCTGGCCAAGCCCCCGGCAGATACGGAACCCACAGCCCACCAATGACGGGTGTATCCATCCGTTCGTGCTGCGACAGGTTCGGCACGAACGGGCACGGCTTGGCCAACTGGCCCGATCTGATCAGCCCAGTGCGATATCCGGTGCGTCTTCCTGCTTCATCCCGACCGTGTGATAGCCGCCATCGACATGGTGGATTTCACCGGTCACGCCCGAGGACAAATCAGACAGGAAATAGAGCCCCGAACCGCCAACATCTTCGATCGTAACATTGCGCCGCAATGGTGAATTCAGCTCGTTCCATTTCAGGATATAGCGGAAATCGCCGATTCCGCTGGCTGCCAGGGTCTTGATCGGGCCTGCCGAAATCGCGTTGACGCGTACGCCCGCCGGGCCGCAGTCGTTGGCGAGATAGCGCACGCTGGCTTCCAGCGCGGCTTTGGCCACGCCCATCACGTTGTAATGCGGCACGACCTTTTCGGCGCCGTAATAAGTCAGCGTCAGAATCGACCCGCCCTGGGGCATCATCGGCAAAGCGCGCTGGGTCACGGCCACCAGACTGTAAGCCGAGATGTTCATCGTCATCAGGAAATTGTCGAGCGTGGTGTCGTAATAATGGCCACGCAGCTGGGATTTGTCGGAATAGCCAATCGCGTGAACGATGAAATCGATCGTCGGCCAGCGTGCGGCCAACGTGGCGAAGGTCGTGTAGAGCGCCGCCATATCGGACACGTCGCATTCGATCAGGAAATCGCTGCCCAGACTGGCTGCAAGCGGCCGCACGCGCTTTTCCAAAGCTTCGCCCTGGTAGGAAAATGCCAGTTCCGCACCGGCTTCGTGCAGCCGTTGGGCGATGCCCCAAGCCAGCGACTTGTCATTGGCGAGGCCCATGATCAAGCCGCGCTTACCCTTCATCAATCCGGTCATGCGCCCTCGTGTTCGCTTGCAATCATTGTCATCGAATGCGCCGCAGCGCGTTCGTCGGCCTGGCCCACCACATCGTGTTCTTCCGGCGTTTCAGCCAGCGCGGCGTTGAGTTCGGCACCCACCACCATTCCTAGGCCAACAAGCCAGAAAAAGAAAAGAGCGATCATCACCCCGGCCAGACTGCCATAAGTCAGATCGTACGTGAAAAGATAGCGCAACAATTTGGGCAGCAGGATGGATATCCCCTGCCACCAGCAGGTTACAAACAGCGCGCCGGGCCATTTCGGATAGCGCCGTGCGGCATAATCGTTGGGGCTGAGCGTGATGAACAGCACCCACAGCGCAGCCAGCAGCAAGGGGGCCGGGGCAAACCGCGAAACCGCCAAGCGACTGATCAGGCCATGGAGATGAGGGGCAATCGCGAACAAGGCCTCCACCGAAGCGCCCAGGGCGACTTGCGTGGTGATCGCCAGCAGGATCAGCACGACCGATGCGATAATCAGCCCGGTTGACGCCAGACGGCGCTGCCAGAACGCGCGCGTAACCGGTGTGCCATAGGCCCGTCGCAGCATATCGCGGATGGTTTCGACCAGACTGCCCACGGTCCACAGGCCGACTGCGCCGCCGATCCACAGCAGGGTACCTGTGCGCGCGGCCAGTACTTTCTGCGCAACCGGGCCCAACACGCCTGCCACATCAGGGGGCAGTGCCGCCAGAACCGTATTGATCGCGGCTCCGCGTTCGCTCGCTTCGCCTACGAGGGAAAACAGCGCGGCGGCGGTGATGCAAAACGGAAACAGCGAAATCAGCACCATATAGGCGAAATTGCCGGCGTGGATCGTACCGTCATTGAGCACACCTGCCCAGACCCGGCGCAAGGCTCTTACCGCACGGCGGCGCGAGCGCAGCCGCAGCGCGGTATCGTCGAGATGGACCTGCCACTGCAAGGCGCGTTGGCGCCGCGCCTCGGGCGAAAGGCTGGCAATCGGGGTTTCAGGGACAATTGGCCCGGTGGTGAGGGGGGCACCGGGCACTGGGTGTCAGACGCCGAGCCGCGAACGTGGATTGCGCGTATCGTGCCAGCCATCCAGACGTTGGCGCAAATCGGCATCATCGGATGGCAGATCGATCTGCAAGGTTACCAATTGATCGCCGCGTTCGCCGTCCTTGCGCGAAAATCCCTTGCCCTTCAGCCGCAGAGTCTTGCCCCCGGTGGTGCCCGGCGCGACAG
>CAIPWG010000492.1 GCA_903868655.1 uncultured Sphingomonadales bacterium | reverse complement strand
TTGTTCCGGCACGGTATACCCATGTCCACACCGGCGTCATCAACCGTCACGATTTTGATCGCACGGTCGATCTGGTGGTGGCGCTGTTGCAACGGCTTGATGCCAAGACCGTGGCAGACCTGCGCGATTTCACCCCCTGAATTTGAGCACTGTTCATACTGTGCATATGTGATATATGCACAGTATGAACAGTGATTCGCCAGCACTGCAATTCGGGCCGATCTCGAACGCGGCCGAAGGGCCGTTGTACGAACAGATCGCCAACGCGGTTGCGCGCGAAATTGCCGCGCAGCGGCTGGCACCGGGTGAGATGTTGCCCTCGGTTCGAAAACTGGCCGCAGACCTTCTGGTCAGCGTGATCACGATCAAGCGCGCCTATGAGGAACTCGAACGCGCCGGGCTGATATACAGCCGGCAGGGTGTTGGCGCATTTGTCGCCGAAGGCGCCGATGCGGGCTCGGCCAACGATGCGCTGGCCGAAGTCAAGGCGGGTCTGGCTGCGGCGATCAGCGCCGCGCGCCGCGCGCGACTGCCCGAACCGCAAATGTTTCAGCTGTTGCGAACCATGCTCAAAGAGGGGGATCGACCATGACCGAGGAACCGTGCGTGTTGTCATTGCGCGGGCTTGCGCATCACGTGGGCCGGTTTGATCTGGGGCCGATCGATCTCGCTCTGCCCGAAGGGTCGATCACTGCGTTGATCGGGCCGAACGGCGCCGGCAAAACAACCCTGATCGATTTGGCCTATGGGCTGGGACACGCCGGAGCAGGCTCGATCACGATTGCGGGCCTTTCAGTTCCGGGTGATCTGGTGGCGATGCGCCAGCGGGTGGCCTATGTTTCGCCCGAACTGGCCTTTGCCGGGTTTGGCCGGGTGGGTGCGGTGCTCGATTACGTCGCTGGGTTCTACCCTGGCTGGCGCGCCGAGGAATGCGCGCGCCTGCTTGAATTGTTCGGGTTGTCGCGGCGCGACCGGATCGGGGGTTTGTCTTTCGGCGCGCGCACCCGGCTGTCGCTGATCATGGCGCTGGCGCGCGATACCGATGTGCTGCTGCTTGACGAGCCAACCACCGGGCTCGATGTCGCAGGGCGACATCACCTGTTTGCCGAGTTGCTGCGTTATATCGACCGACCCGGACGCGCGATCCTGATTTCGTCGCACCAATTGAACGAGCTTGAACGGATCGCCGATCGTGTCGCAGTGATGCGCGACGGCCGGATTGTGGCCTGTGGCAGCACGGGTGATCTGGTCGAACGCTATCAGCAATGGGATGTCGCACTGCCCGGTGCCGAACCCGTATTGCCCGCAACGGTGCGGGTGCTGGGTCGTCAGCCGCACCGGTTGCGGCTGATGGTGGATCTGGCCGATGTGCAAACCTTGAACGGATTGGATGTGCTGGCACAAGTGCCGATGAATCTGGAAGAGGTCTACCTGGGCCTGACCGGAGAAGCCGCATGATGCCCGCAGCCGAACAGGGTCCGCTGGTCTGGCCACGCGTGTTGCGTCTGGCGCAAGCGGTGGGCCGGATCGGTGGCATCGGCAATTGGGCAGTTTTCGCCCTGCTTGTCGGGTGGTTGTCGCTGATCGGCTTTATCGGACTGACTACGCATAATACCGTTGGCCATGCCGGCAGCCTCGGGATGATCTGGTTTGTTCTGACCGCCCATTATCTGCATGTCACCACGGGCCTTTGCAACAAAGGCTGGCGTATTCTGCCGGTCGCCACGCGCGAACGGCGCGCAGCGGCATGGATGCTGGTGTCGTTGTTGCCGCTGCTGCTCGCCTTGCTGTCAACGCTGGTCGACATGGGGTTGGGGGCTTTTGTCGGCGAACACGACATGGCGGTGCGTGGGCTGATCCAGTTTGGTTTGCGCGGGGTGAGTGTCGAGGCTTACGCTCTCATCGCGATTGTTTTCGGCACCTGGCCCGAATCGGCTGCCGGTTTGTGGCAGATGGATCGGCGGCAACCGCGCGATTGGCTGATGTATGGGGCCATGGGGCTGATCTTCATCGCAATGGTGATGTTTGGTGATCGACTGGCGGCGTTGCCCGGCGCGGGGCCAATTGTGGCCGGACTTGCCTGCGGGCTGTGTGCGGTCCTGCTGCCGTTGACACTGCGCGTGATCCGACTGGACTTTGCTTCATTGCAAACGGGATTGTTGGATGGGCTGTCAGATGCTGTTCAGCGCAGGTTTGGGCTGCGACTGTCGGGATGGTCCGGGCATTTCGTTCGCGAGTTGCGGCGCACGGCGATGTTTTGGGCGTGGATGGCGCTTGTTGTCACCATCACATCGCGGCTGCTGCCTGCGCAGGGTGGACTGGGCACTCGCGATGCAGCGTTCCGTGAAGGGCTGCGTCAGGGCATGTCGTTGGGCATGGCATCGCTGGTCTGGGTCATTCCGGCGATGACTGCGGCGATTATTGCGACCGCGACCCAGCAATATTTCCTGCGATCCCGCCTGTTGCTGCTGTCGCTGCCGCAAGGTGATCGGTTGATCCTGATCACGCCGCTGTTCAACGCAATGCTGGTCTTTGTCGCCACGCTGGCCTTGATTGGGTCGCAGCTTGCCGGTGAGCCGAGCCTGGGGCTGAAACTGACGGTGAGCGCATTGTATGGACTGGCGATGGTTTACACCGGGCTCGCCTGCAATCTGGGGGCAACGACCTATCTGCGTGTTTTGGCCAATTCGTTGGTCATCAGCCTGCCGCTGATGGGCGCGGCGGCGCTCGGCGCGATGGCGTCGCTTGCGCCAGAACGCGTCAGTGTTGTGCTGGTTCCGATCGGTGCTTCGTCGTTGGTCGTTTTGATTGCGGCGCTGGTCTGGTGCCGCTGGCAATTGCGCAACAGCCGTGGACCTTATCGACCTTGGCCCGGTTCTGCCGGCGGCTGGCGCGCGGCCTGATTTGTCATCGCATTTT
>CAIPWG010000491.1 GCA_903868655.1 uncultured Sphingomonadales bacterium | reverse complement strand
CTGTCCAGATCGACATCGAATATCGGGCTGTGCAGGCAGGTATAAGGGCTCGTCAGGCTCTGCATCGATCCATCGCCCAGACGCCATATCGGCAGCACCGCGACGAGTTTGGCTTGCTCATGCACCACTATGAAGCCTGGCGTCGCAGTGTCGGGCTGCGCCGCGCGACAGAGCAGGTCATACCAAGCAAGGCTACTGTAGAACCCTTCGAGGTCAACATCTTGTGTAAAAAATGCCTGCGCAACTGGCGGCAGTTGAAATGGATATGTCCACAGTATTTGGACGGACAGCATCTCAGTCTCTCAAGGCGTAATAAGCGCAGCCGATCCATTCATGCAGCGCGTAGGAGGTCTCCAACAGAGCATTCGCGCGCGGTAGAAAGTCACTGAGATTGGGCCGATATGGCCGGGTAAACGCAACCGGTGCGGGCGCTATATGCAGGAGCGTGTGCCGAAAGGCGATCATTGCCCGGCGCATATGCCATGCATCGGTGACAAGATAAGCCGATGTAATTCCCTCGCGGCGCAGAATGGCAGCGGCATTGTCGGCGTTCTCCCAGGTATCCCGGGCGTTACGATCCAACCAGTCTGACGGCAATTTCTCCGCATTTACGGCGTAGTCGTCAATCATCACACGCCGCATCATCTCACTGATATTTGCCCCCTCGCTGGTGTTGCCGCCCGTGATCAAGATCGGCAGGTGCGTCTGCCGCTCAAGCGCCACGGCCGCGCGCACCCGCCCCATCGTCAGCGGCCCCGGCTGTGGTCCCGACAGCAGCCCCATTTCGCGCTGATTGCCGACCGTATCGCCCGCCAATACAATAATCGCCTTGGGTTGATCGGCCTCCTGTTGTGCCGTGCTGATTGAACCGGCTACAGCCAAGCCGTGCTCTAGGCCACGCTTAAGCAATGTTGCGGTGCTCGGCAGAAAACTCAGGGTCAGCAGCAAAAGCCCAGCACCCAGCATAGTGGCACCCAGGCGGTTCAGCGCGCTGTCACGCTGTGCCGCCGTGCGCAACATCCAGCCCAAGACAGCCAATGTGAGAAATCCCGAAGGCGGGGTCAGCAGCAGGTCGGAAATGTAATAGAAAAAATTCATCCGGCTGAAGCGCTCCTGGTGTCTGCACCCTTTAGTCTGGTGGGCGAAAGTACGATAGATCGCAGGACTTACTCGCGGAATTTTTACAAGGATCGGCTTTTGTCATCACCCGCCGCCCCCGAGTTTAGCCTGACCAAGCTGGGGGATGTTACCGCCCTTGGCCCAAGCTGGCGGGCACTCGAAGCGGTGGCACAGGCGTCGTTTTTTCAAAGCTGGACATGGATCGGCACCTTGGCCGAGGAACGCTTCCCCGATCCATGGCTGTTTACCGCCAAGCGACACCGCCAGATTGTTGCTATGGCGTTGTTCAACCAACGCCAAACGACATTGGCACGCTCGACGCTGTTCCTCACCGAAAGTGGCGATCCGGTATGGGATAGTCTGACGGTCGAACATAACGGTCTGCTCTGTAGCCTAGGCCATGAGGATGTGATTCCCCCTGCCCTCGATTGGTTGGCGAACAGCGCAAGGCTTGTGCTTTCAGGGGTGGACGCTGCCACCTATCAATCGGCCAGACAGACAGCCGCGGCGCTGCGGTTGAGCCGCTTGGCTGTTGCACCTTTTATTGATTTCGACTTATGCGCCCCTGGCACGGATGGCCTCATCGCACATTGCAGTGCCAACACGCGTCAGCAATTGCGGCGGTCTTCGCGCAAATACGAAGCCGAATTCGGCCCGTTGCAAGTCCAACGCGCTGCTTCGGTGCCAGAAGCGTTAATGTTATTGGACATACTCGCCGATCTACATCAATCGCGTTGGACCGCGCGCGGCAAGCCAGGGGCTTTTGCGCATCAGCATATTCGCCGTTTTCATCAAGCGCTGATCACAGAAGCCTTGCCGCGCGGCGAGGTGGATTTGCTACGCGTCACCGCAGGCGAGCACCTGATCGGCGCCCTCTACAATTTCCGCTATCGTGGCAATGTCCTGAATTATCAAGGCGGCTTCAACTACCGCACGGCGGACGCACAGCAAAAGCCGGGACTGACAGCCCATCATTTGGCAATGGTGCTGTATCGTGCGGAGGAAGTGCAGCGCTACGATCTTTTGGCTGGAGCTCCACGCTATAAAACCAGCCTCGCCAATGGGTCAGTACCGCTCTACTGGGCTGAACTGATGCCTCGCTGGTCGCTGCGCGGTATGATCACGCGGCTGCGCTCAGTCATGGCCACCTAAGAGCCGCACGGCACGCGGCTTGGGGGAGCCATTGCCGTCAACATATGAATAGAGCGTGCTGAGCGATATCCCGAGTTGCTCCGCCACCTCGGTTGCCACGTTATCGCGATCTGCCATCATTGCCATCGCGGTGCGAAGTTTGGCACGGCTCATCAGCCTTGGTCTGCCACCCAATCTGCCCCGCGCGCGCGCTGCGGCGAGACCGGCCAAAGTACGCTCGCGTATCAAATCACGCTCGAATTCTGCCAAAGTTGCGAAAATGCCAAACACCAAGCGCCCTGAAGCGCTGG
>CAIPWG010000490.1 GCA_903868655.1 uncultured Sphingomonadales bacterium | reverse complement strand
TGGGGCTGAATTGTCCGCTGCCTGCGGTTACCCCGGTGATTGATCCTTGCGCAGCGGCACCGCTCGATATTGTGCCGCTGACATTGAAGGTACCGAAATCGGTGCTGGTGTTTTTCAAACCAAAGCTGCCAGAGTAGCCGCCGATGTCGAAATTCAACGCAAAACTGGCAGTACCGCTGACCGCGGCGCTGGTATTGGTCGAGGCGTTGTACGCGGTGGCATAGGCGACACCGGTATAGGCAGCACTACCGGTTCGTGCAGCGATGACATTGCTGTTGGTATTGATGCCGTAGACGAAATATTGAACCACTGAGCCACTGCCATAGCTCGTGGTTTGCGGGCCATGCCAGGCGCCGAACGAAGAATAGGTCAATTGCAGTTCGCTGTTGGCTGATCCGGTCTTGTAAAGATCGAGACCGACCATGCCGCCGCCATAGCTTTGCTGATAGCTGGTAAAATTGGCATTGCTGCTGGCAACTTTGTCGCTGCTGGAAAACGTCGAGCTCGGCAAATTGGAGGCGACCCCGCCCACTGTGTAGCTGCCGCCGGTTGTGACATTGAACGAACCGGTTCCCGGGTTGATCGTGGTGTATCGGGTTCCAGAGGAGTTTTGCAGTTCGGTCATCATGACGGCAGGGGTTGCGAACTGTTGCGCGGTGACCAGATTGGTCAGCGACAGGTTGGCAGGCGTCAATGCGGTGTCGGCAACGCCCCAGATAGCGCCGCTGACCGCGCTGCCATCGCTGCCGCTGGTGGCAAATGCGCCACCGAGTTCTTGCGCAGAGGGCCCATAGAACTGGCCAGCGAACGTTCCGCTGGAATGCGCAGCGGAGCCATAGACGGTGACGTTACCAGCAAAGGCATTGGCCGAAGATGGCAGTGCAGCCTGGCCATAGATGCTGGATGATCCGCCGGTGACCGCTTTGGTAACAAGGTTGGTTTCGGTGGTCGTTGCGCTGGTGGTGAGAATGCCATTCAGGAAATCGACATCGGTGCGCCCGGCACCTTGCAGCAGCAGCGGCATGGCGCCGGGCTGGGTTTGCAAGGCGACAACGATCGTGTTGAACGCGGTTTGTCCAGTGTGCGGCACGGCCGCAAGCGCGGTATTGATGCCATAGCTGAACACATCAAAACTGGTGGTTTGGGTTGTGCCGCTGACCGTGTTGCGCTGCCAATAGCCAATCCCGGAATATTGCGGGCTGTTGGTCGCGGCACCCGTGATGCTGGCCGACTCCAGGGTCAGATAATCGGTCGCTATGGCTCCGGCCACTTTGTACTGAGCAATCCCGCTGGCCTGACTGGTGATGGCCGAAGCTGCGAACGATTGGCTTCGCCCGGCGACTGCCAAGGTGTAGCTTTTCGCGGTGGCGTCATAACTGATAGTCAAAGCGTTGGTCGCCGAGGATCCCGTGGTGGCGGTCCCGCTGTTGAGATTGAACACTGCGCTTTGCGTCGAAGCGTTGTTGGCAAAGCTCTGGTTGACGCTCAGACTGGCGAGGCTGGTGTTGCTGGTTGGGGTCGTGCTGACGCTGGCGACACCGCTGTTGCTGCCTGCGTCTCCACATGCTGCCAGCGTCACCATGGCACCAAACAGGCACGCCCGTATTATCGTTGCGCGCATAATCCCACCCTCTTCCGAACCGGTTTGGTACCTTTTTGCATGGGTCTTCGAACGACGCCAGCCGCGTTGCGCGGATTAAGCTGGCTGAACCGCTTCGAATTTGGCGCAATGTCCGGGAATATTTGTTCAACCAAGCCAGGCTTTAGCCAGGATGAATTTTTCTCGCGCGCAATAACTCAACTCATTCAATAGAGTTATTGCTGTCGGGCCGGAATGTCCCTCTCCCCATTTCCGGTCCGGCAGCTGGCACTGCTCGTCAGTGTGGGCCATGAAAAGGAATTTGCACGATGGCCAAAAAATCTGCCCAAGCCCGAACCGCGCATGCCGTTCACCCATTACCGCGCCTGCCTCATCCCTCATGGCGGCAGACGCTTGCTGGGTCGGATGGCGACCAGCGCACTCTGTCGGCCGCTGATTTCTGGACCAGACTGGGCGTGTGATTTGGCGCGCAGATGATCGCAGCGGCGCTGGTTGCGCCAGTCCCCTGCGCCATGTTTATCCGTATCAAACCTTTGCCCGCGCTGCAGTTCCATGGCGAAATGGGCTGGGCACACCCCGTGCAACCTAGTCTAGCGCATCACGCCAGTCTGCGATGCGGGTCAGCGCCTCCTCCAACATTGCCGCGGGTTTGCAATGGCACAGGCGCAGGATATGGCGCGGGGCATCTGCGCCCGCCCACAGGGCGGATAGCGGGATTGAGGCGACGCCTGCTTCGCGCACCAGCCGTTCGGCCACCGTGCGATCATCGAGCGTGATGCCGCTGGCGACCAGGTCGATGCAACTGAACCATGTCGCCACGCCCGGCATCACCGCAAACCCGTGCACGCGCAGGCCCTCGTTCAGAATGCTGCGCGTCGCCGCCCAGTCTGCAACTTGCGCATCGGCCAGCGTATCATCGGCCAGCCCTTCGGCAACGGCCCATTGCAGCATCGGCGGGGTGGTAAAAGTCAGAAACTGGTGCGCCTTGGCCAAGACACCGGCCACGTCGGGCGCAGCAACCATCCAGCCCACTTTCCAGCCGGTAGCGCCAAAAATCTTGCCCGCAGAGCCAATCTTGACCGTGCGCGAGGCCATGCCCGGCTCTGCCAGAAGCGAAACGTGTGCTTTGCCGTCAAAGCGCACGGTTTCCCATACCTCGTCGCAGATCACGAACAGATCATGCGCTACTGCGATCTGGGCCAACATCGCGCGGGTTTCGGCATCCATGACAGAGCCGGTGGGATTCAGCGGATCGTTGATTATCAGGGCGCGGGTACGCGCCGTCAGCGCCGCTGCGATCATCGTGCGATCATAATGCCAGTGCGGTGGTTGCAGCGGAACGAACACCGGCACTGCACCCATCCGGCGCACCAGCGGAGCATAGGCATCATAGGCAGGCTGAAACAACAGCACTTCGTCGCCAGGACTGATCAGTGCCAGCACGGCAGCCGCGATTGCCTCGGTCGCGCCCGAGGTAATGATGACCTGATCGCGGGTCAGATCGAGGCTTTGGCGCCGATGATAAAACGCAGCCACAGCATCGCGCAATTCGGGCA
>CAIPWG010000489.1 GCA_903868655.1 uncultured Sphingomonadales bacterium | reverse complement strand
GCAAAACTGCCTTGCGCAAATTGTGCGGCCAGAGCTTCATCGCCACCAACCAGTGCCGCTGTGCTGAAAGTATGGCCTTTGGCCTGAAATATCTGGCCATCGACGATCACCCCGAATTGGCTGATACGTCCGTCAACCGGGCTGACCAGGTCCCCACTTGCAACAGCCCGCGCACCCGGCCGCAGGGCCCGCGCAAAGAAATCGTTGAAACAGGCATAAGCGCGCGGATCGGGAACCAGCGCTTCGTCCAGATCGACCGCGAACCGGCGCACAAAGCCGCGGATCAGCCAGGCGGTGATCCAACCCATCCGTGCCCGCGCAATCTGCCCCATCGCTTGGGTCAGTGCACGCCGGGGGAGCATATATTGCACCAGCGCGGTCAAGCGATCAGCCACGGTAGAACTTTCCTATGGTTAACGAGCATCGTTACGGCCTCTGTCGAGGCCATTCCGCTGGACCGGCCGGACAGTCAAGCCGTCACCATGGTTTGCGGTCCGCGCCAGAGCTTGTTAGCACGGACGGAGACGATAACAGGGGCCGCGCTCATGATACCTAGACGGATAGCGATCACCGCCGGGGCTTCCGGCATCGGGCGGGCGCTGGCCGAAGGGTTTCTGGAGCAAGGCGCAGAAGTGCATATCTGCGATGCCGAAGCTTCCGCACTGGATGATATGGCACGGGCCAATCCCGGCATCCATACGTGCCTCGCCGATGTCAGCGTGCCCGCGGATATGGAGCGCTTTTTTGACGGCATCGGCGAAACCCTCGATGTGCTTATCAACAACGCAGGGATTTCCGGGCCCACCGGGCGGTGCGAGGATCTGGCTCCCGCGGATTGGTCACGCACGATCGAGGTCAATCTGACCGGTGCGTTTCTGGCGACACGGCTGGCGATCCCGCGCCTGCGCCGGGGGCGGGATTCCGCGATCATCCTGATGTCATCGAATGCCGGTCTGTTCGGTTGCCCGTTGCGCACGCCTTATGTGGCCAGCAAATGGGCGCTGATCGGGCTGACCAAGACTTTGGCGATGGAATTGGGTCCCGATGGCATTACCGTCAACGCCATCTGCCCGGCCAGCGTCGAAGGTCCGCGCATTCGCGGGGTGATCGACCGTGATGCCGCAGCGCGCGGGCTGGGACCGGAACAGGTTACCCGCGAATATCAGCGGCAAAGTTCGATGCGCCAATTCATTCAACCCGACGAAATTGTTGATCTGGCACGCTATCTCGCCAGCAGCGCGGCGCGCAACATATCGGGTCAGGCGTTGGCGATCGATGGCCATACCGAAGGCCTGTGGCTGGATCTGGAGCCGGTGCGATGAAGGCAGTCTGGTACAACGATGTCGGCCCTGCCGCGCAAGTCCTGCATTGGGGCGAACGCCCTGATCCCGTTCCGGCAGACGGCGAAGTCCGCGTCAGGCTCAAGACTTCGGGGGTAAACCCGTCGGATGTAAAAAACCGCAGTGGCGCGCGCGGACCGATGACACTGCCATTTCAAATCCCCCATTCGGATGGCGCAGGCGTGATCGATGCGGTTGGCGCAGGTGTGCCACCATCGCGCATCGGCACGCGGGTCTATGTGTGGAATGCGGCGTGGCGACGGTCGATGGGCACGGCGGCGCAACGTGTTTGTGTTCCGCAGGACCAGGCAGTGCCCCTGCCCGATACCGTCGATTTTGCCGAAGCCGCATGTTTGGGTATTCCAGCCATGACCGCAGCGCACGCCTTGTTTAGCGATGGCGACATTGCCGGGCAGACCGTCCTGGTCACAGGCGGGGCGGGCGCGGTCGGCGAAATTGCGATCCAGCTGGCCCGCTGGGCCGGCGCACAGGTCATCACCACGGTCAGCGATGCAGCCAAGGCCGAAGTGGCGCACCAAGACGGCGCGCACGCTGTCATCAATTATCGCAACGAAGATGTCGTAGACCGAGTGCGCCAGACCAGCGGCGGTGCTGGGGTCGACCGCGTGATCGAGGTTGAATTCGGCGGGAATCTGGCGATCACCAGGCAGATCATTCGCCCCGGCGCAGTCATCGCAACGTATGGTTCAATGGCCGAGCCCACACCCGCCTTGCCGTTTTATCCGCTGATGTTTGCCAATGCGACGATCCGCACCCTGCTGGTTTATCTGCTGGCGCCGCACGAACGCAGCCTCGTGATCGAAAGGCTGGACAATGCCATGCAGGCAGGCGCACTGCGCCCCCGCATTGCCTTGCGCTGTCCCCTCGAAGAAACCGCAAAGGCGCACCTTGCGGTGGAAAGCGGCATGATGATCGGCAATGTGGTGATCGATATCGATTGAACGCATGCGCTGATCGCTACCGCGTTTTGTGGTGTTACGCGGGCTGAGCAGTTGCAGCATACGGGGCACGCTGCCATAGCGTAGAGCCAGACCCCGCCAGCCAGACGAGTGATCCCCCAATGCCCGCGCAAGGCCCAGCCACCCGTTCGATTGGCATTGATTTCGGAACTACCAATTCGGTCGTTGCGTGCACCGATGCGACAGGCGGGGTTGGTCTGGTTGATTTTGCCACACCCGATGGCGATGCCCATGTGTTCCGTTCTGCTTTGTGTTTTTGGCAGGATGAAGCCGCGCGGCGCGGGCTGGCCGATGCAGCCGGGCCGTGGGCTATTGCAGAATTCCTCGATTTCCCATCAGGTTCACGGTTTATCCAGTCGTTCAAGTCGGTAGCGGCGAACCCGGCGTTTGAACACGCGACGCTTTTTGAAAAACGGCTGCGGTTCGAAGAGCTCGGCCAGATTTTCCTGCAACATCTGCGCAAACACGGGGGGCAAGCGCTGCGCGATCTGCCCGAACGCGTGGTGGTCGGGCGTCCGGTACGGTTCGTGGGATCGCGCCCCGATGCGGCCTTGGCGCGGCAGCGGTACGATGCGATGTTCGCCAGTCTCGGCCGACCGGTACACTATGTTTATGAACCATTGGGCGCTGCATTCAGCTTTGCCGCGCGGCTGTCCGATCCTGCAGTGCTGCTGGTGGCCGATTTTGGCGGCGGCACGAGCGATTTTTCCATCGTACGCGTGGCGGCACCAGGTGCCGTGCAACGCTGTGCACCGCTGGGGGCGGCGGGGATCGGCATTGCCGGGGATCGGTTCGATTATCGGATCATGGATCAACTGGTTCTGCCGATGCTGGGCAAAGGCGGTACTTATCGGTCCTTCGACAAAGTGCTGGAAATTCCGCCGGGCCATTTCGCCGATTTTGGCGATTGGTCACGGCTGGCAATGCTGCGCAACCGCCGCACGCGAGAGGCGCTGGCACGGTTACAACACAGCGCAACCGACCCGGCCGCGATAGGCCGGATGATCGCGGTCGTGGAAAACGAGCTCGGCCACGGCCTCTATGAAGCGGTGGGCGGCTTGAAGCGCGCGCTTTCGAGCCAGACCAACGCGCATTTCAGTTTTCGCGGCGAAGGTCTGGCAATTGAAGCCGATGTCAGCCGCGCACAGTTTGAACAGTGGATCGCGCCCGATCTGCAGCGTATCGCCGAAACGGTCGATGCCGCGCTGGCCGATGCCGGGCTAGCCCCCGATCACATC
>CAIPWG010000488.1 GCA_903868655.1 uncultured Sphingomonadales bacterium | reverse complement strand
CTTTTTCCTTGGTGCTGCGGGGGGTGTTGTCGCCGGTGAAAAAGACGGGGTCGGAATGCAGGTGGCGGACCTGGGGGAGGGTGCGGATGCGGGATTGTAGCTCATGACGACGGCAAAATGCGTCGGGTTGGTGATGATGAACTGCGCATCCTGCACGGCCTGGCGCACTGACCCCCTGGCAATCGCGCGCTGGCGCCGGCGGATCGCGGCCTTGTTTTCGGGATTGCCGTCGGTTTCCTTGTTTTCATCGCGGATTTCGGTGCGGGTCATGCGCAGTCGGCGTTGGCGGCGGATCCACTGGATCGGGAAATCGCTGAGCGCGATCAGCACGAGCCCGACCGCAAGGTAGATCAGCAGCGTGGTGATGGCCGACCAGGCATAGCCGATCTGCACCTCAAGATGGCCTGAGCCGAGTCCAATCAGCGCCCCCAGCCGCGATCGCAGCCAGACGTACGCCAGTGTCCCCAGCAGCGCCAGTTTGGCCAAGCCCTTGCCGATTTCGATCAGGCCCTGCATCCCGAACATGCGCGACAGCCCATTGGCCGGGTTCAACCGCGACGCCTTGGGTGCAATGTTGGCGGCGACGAACGCGCCATCGCCAAGGCCCAACTGCACAAATAGTGAGGAAGCGAGCACCGCCAATCCCAGCAACAGCACCGGTGGCATGACCACCATCAGCGATTCAAGCAGCAGAGCGCCGGGATCAAACCGTTCCAGACTGTCGCGGTTCCACATGAAGCCCAGGCGCATTACCCGCGTCAACCCGCGCACCATCCACGGCCCAGCCAGCACCAGCCAGGTCACGCCAACAGCCGTTCCGGTAGCTACGGTCAATTCGCGAGAGCGCAGAACATCGCCGCCCTCGATCGCCTCACGTTTGCGCTTGGCGGTTGGCTCAAATGTCTTTTCGCCGGCGTCGTCAGACATGGTCTACGTTCCTCGCCTACTTTACCAGCAGCGCTGCGCTTTGCGCCACGGCAGTATGGGCCAATTGCGCCATGCGATCGCCGATCAGCGGGGCCGAAACGATCAAGGCGCCAATTCCGGCCAGAACACCCGCAGGCAAGCCGAGTGCCATCAGGTTGAGCGCAGGCGCGGACCGGCCGATGATGCCGGTGACAACCTGGACCACGAACAACAGTACGATCACTGGCAGGGCAATGCTCAGCCCGGCCAGAAACAGATCGCCGGCAAAGACATCGATCATGTGCAGCCGGTCTGGCGTCATCCACGGTGTGCCCGGCGGGAAAGTGCGATAACTTTCAACCAACAGACTGATCCAGTCGAGATGTGCGCCCAGGCCGAAAAACAGCAAAGTCAGGACGACGCTGAAATATTGACCGAAGATTGCGCCGTGTGCGCCATTGATCGGGTCGGCGCTGGCGGCAATCGACATGCCCATGCCTGCGCCGATCAGTTCTGCCCCCAGGACCGGTGCGGCAAACGACAGTTGCATCACAAACCCTATCGCCAGCCCGATAACCACTTCGCCTGCCAGAACCACCAGACCGCTTAGCGACAGCAGCGCCGGCGGCGCGCTGACATGGGTCCAACTGCATACCAGAACGGCAATCGCACCGGCCAGCATGACGCGGACTTGCGATGAAACTGCTGTGGCGCCGAACAGGGGTGCAGCAAACAGTGCGGCCCCGATCCGTGTCATGACGAACATGAACCGCCAGAATTCAGCCTCCAGCGGGCCAAAGCCGAAGTCGAGCCCGATCATCGCCCGATGACTGCGATCTGGCCCATGATATCGCGCAGGAAATCGGCAGCCAGCCCCAGCATGGCACCACCCAGCACGACGAGCACCAAGACGGTCACCGCCAGCTTTGGCACAAATGTAAGGGTCTGTTCGTTGACCGAGGTGGCTGCCTGGATGATTCCGACCACCAGGCCTACGGCCAGATTGGCCACCAGCACGGGAACGGCGGCGAGGGCTGCGGTCCACAACATGCGGTCAGCCAGTGCGAGCAGGATTGCTGTATCGTCCATCATCTGCCCTTTTTAGGTAAAGCTTGCGGCGAGGCTGCCCATCAGCAGCGACCAACCATCGACCAGCACGAACAACAGCAGCTTGAACGGCAACGATACGACCGTGGGGCTCATCATCATCATGCCGAGGCTCATCAGGACTGACGAGACCACGATGTCGATCACCAGAAACGGCAGGAACAGCATGAAGCCGATCTGGAATGCGGTTTTCAATTCGCTGGTAACAAAGGCCGGCAGCAGGATCGAAAACGGCACGTCGGCCTGGCTGGCAAAGCGCGGGGCATGGGCCATGTCGGCAAACATCATCAGATCACGTTCGCGCGTCTGGCGCATCATGAACGTATGAAATTCGCGGCCACCGGCAACAAAGGCCTGTTCGGCATTGATCGTTCCGGCGGAATAGGGCTGGATCGCGGTGGCGTTCACTTTGTCGAGCGTGGGCGCCATCACAAACAGCGACAGGAACAGCGACAGCCCGATCAGCACCGGGTTTGGCGGACTTTGCTGGAGGCCCAGTGCCTGGCGCAACAACGACAGCACGATCAGGATGCGGGTAAAGCTGGTCATCATCAGCAGAATGCTGGGCAGGATGGTCAGCAGGCCCATGATCAGCAGCAATTGCAACGACAGCGCCAGACTGCCCTTGCTTTGTGCGCCCGACAGTTCGCCAAACGCGCGGTCCAGCGCACCCGGGATCGCGCCACCGGTGGGTGGTGCAGCTGGCACGGCTTGCGCGTGGGCGGCGGTTGCCGCCACCGCCAGTGTGATCAGGGCAATCGCGGCAATCTTTGCGCAGCGACGAACGGTTTCAGCCGACATGCGTGCCCCCGTCGCCAAGGCCCGGTCGCGCAGGCGCTTCGGCCAATCGGACCAGCCCGTGTTTCGAGCTCGACACCAGAATTTCGCGATCATGAAACACGATCACCGCCAGCCTTACAGTGGGCGACAGCATTTTGGTTTCGATGATGCGCAGGCCCGAGGTGCCTTCGCTCGATGCAAAGCGCCCTTCAAGCCGTTTGGCAAGCCGCAAGGACCCCCACGCAAACGCAGCGATCAGCGGCAGGAAAAAGGCCAGTTTGGCCAGATACCACCACATTACAGCGCGCCCCCGGCCGAAGCAGGCGCATCCTGACCAACCAGCTCGACAATCCGCAAGGCAAAGCGTTCGCCCTGAGCCACGACTTCGCCGCGCGCGATCAACTTGCCATTGACCATCACGTCGAGCAGTTCGTCGGTCATGCGGTCCAGCACCACGACACTGTCGGTAGTCAGGCCCAGCACGTCTTTTAGCTTCATGTCGGTGCGGCCCAGTTCGACGGTCAGACGGACGTCGACATCTTTGATCAGATCAAAGCCGCGGGTGGTGAAAGTCATGGGTACCTCGTGTTCAAGGGGATGCGCGCGGGGAAAGGGGGTCAGACCAGTCGGGAGATCTGGATGGCGACGGAACCGTCGACAGCACCGATCGTGCCATGGCCGATGGCATGGCGGCCTGCGATCACCGGCACTTGTCGGGCGATCGGCAGGTTCAGGATTTGGCCTGGCTCAAGCCGGGAAACAACAGCCAGTGGCAGGCGCGTGTCGACCAGCAGCGCGGTCAGCGTCAGCGGCATGGCGCCAAACGGTTCGGCTTCCGGATTGCCGGGGGCGACATCAAGCCGGGGCGCGGGTTGTTGCACGGTAATGCCGGTCAGCACCGGCAAGGTTGACATCGGCAGCCCCAGGCGAATCCGCCACGGTGCGCGTGTGCCTTCGGATACCGCGATGTCGAGGACCGCCATTCGTGTCGCCGCTGCCGGCGGCTGCAATTGGGCAAGGTCGGTATCACGGCGCAAGGGATGGATCGCCGGGCGGCCATTGGTGGCGCCGCCCAGGGCAAGCCCCAGTTGTGCGGCGATAATTGTTTCGATGCGTTGCACCATCATGTCTGCCGACATCGGCAATTCACGCGGCAACGGGCGCGGGACTTCGCCGGGGCCACCAAACGCACGATCGACCAGTTGCAGCAGAGCTTCGGCGTCGATCGCGGTGAAAGATCGGAAGAGCGTCGTGTAGG
>CAIPWG010000487.1 GCA_903868655.1 uncultured Sphingomonadales bacterium | reverse complement strand
GGTGCGCCCGAGTATCTGGTTGCGGCACGCGCCGCGTGCACACTGCCGGTGCTGCGCGCAAAACGTCCAAGTCGCCGCCGGCCACTACGGGCAAAACGCCCTGTTCTTCTGCTAATATGGCAACAATCTGCCACCCTTTGGCAACTGCATAATTGGCGATCCGTGTGGCCAGTGTGGTTCGATCCAAGTTCGGGCCATCGGAGTAGTACGTGTCTTCGACAAAGACTTCGTCCGTCGAAAACGGCAGGCAATAGACGAAGCGATAGCCATCATGCTGGTCGACCGTTGCGTCCATGACAATCGGACGGGTCAGTCCATGCGGGCAGGCCAACTTCAGGCGTTGCCCCAGAAATTTCTGCCATCCGCCGGTCAAAGACGGAAAACGGCAAGGCCCACGTGCATCAATAACAGCCTTTGCCTCGATCACTGCGCCGCTTGCCAATCGCGCGCTGGTGGCATTGCACGAAATTACTTCTGCGCCTGTCAGCACCGCTTCTGTTGGAAGCACGGCGCGCAAGGCCTGATCCAGGCGGTGTGAGGTGGTGGTGCGATAGCCGGTATCGAGCGTGCGACTAAAATCGGGGAAGTGCACATCATAGGCCGGCCAATCGGCCTCAATCAGGGGCGCGATCAACGTTTCGCCATCTGCAGGCAGGTCGCTCGCGAAAAAAGACCAGACATGATTTCCACCCAAACGGGCACCACGTTCGATCAACAATACCTGGAGTTCGGGATGAAAACGCGCCAGCGCCAGCGCAACCAGCCCACCTGCCAGCCCGCCACCGAGTATCGCGATGTCAGCCTGTGCCGCGCCCATGTTTGAGCGGTAGAAGCTCGGTGCCGCGCACGCAACAACCCCTTTCGGGAATGCGGTTGAAGTGCAGCGCAAAGACGCATTTTTGCGTTGCGTAACGCTCGATCAGCGCGTTGGCGCGAACGTGACGAGATTCCCGTGATCGATTTGCAGGGCAGCGAATTAATCCACGACAGACAATCAGCCGATCACGTGCAAGCCGCTGAGGTATGCGTTTTTCTCGGGTTGGTGTCACAGCCATACGAAAAAGGGCCCCGGAGCAGCGCGCCGAGGCCCTTTTTCGTATGGCTGTGAGAACGATCAGTTATCGAGATCGAGACCCATCTTCTTCACATCAGCCAACTGGAATTCAACCGGCTTGTTGTTGAACGTGCCGGTGACCGTCTTTTTGTGAATGTGCAGTTCAAAGGGAACCTTGCCGGCATAAGCCGTGCCGCGCACGACTTTCTCGCCGCCCTGGTCTTCGGTGGTGTAGTTGTAATCGACGCCCTTGTGGTTGAACTGGCCATTGTCATCCTTGGCAGCGAATGCAGCCGAAGGCGCAACAGCAACGAGCACGGTCATGGCAAACAGCGTGGACTTGATCATGGCAAACACTCCTGAACCAAAGGGGAAAACCCTTGTGAACCAAGTCGGGAACCCCCCGATGCGGTCTGGCTTGACCACCAAGTTATGCTGCGTATGCGAAGTCGCAAATGCTTTCCGCGCGCGGCAACTTGCATAAATTGCAATCTAATTGAAATGCAATAATTATATAAGATGCAATTTGAAACCTATTAACCAAAAGCACGCGCTTTTGCGAGGCTTCCTACCCACCAGCCTTGCGGCGATGCAACATGCTGAGGGCACTGCCCGCCAGCAAGCCCGCCTGGTGGAGCCTGTTCAGATCAAGCCGACGCCCGCCACATGCATCGCGATCGGGGCGCCTTGCGCCTCAGTCACGCAGCAATTCATTGATGCCGGTTTTGCTGCGGGTTTGTGCATCGACTGTCTTGACGATCACCGCGCAATAAAGCGAAGGCCCCGGCGTTCCGTCGGGCAAGGGCTTGCCGGGCAGTGACCCGGGCACCACAACCGCATAAGGCGGTACGCGGCCGATATGCACTTCGCCCGTGGCACGGTCGATTATCTTGGTCGACGCGCCAAGAAACACGCCCATCGACAGAACGGCGCCTTGACCCACTATCACGCCTTCGGCCACTTCCGAACGCGCGCCAATGAAGGCTCCGTCTTCGATAATCACCGGGCCGGCCTGCAAAGGTTCGAGAACACCGCCGATGCCAACCCCGCCCGAGATATGAACATTTTTGCCGATCTGGGCGCATGATCCCACGGTCGCCCAGGTGTCGATCATCGTGCCCTCATCTACGAATGCGCCGATGTTGACGAAGCTGGGCATCAGGACGACGTTTCTGCCGATATGGGCGCCTCGGCGTGCGACCGCACCGGGCACAACGCGAAAGCCTGCTTCACGGAAACGGTTTTCATCCCATCCCGCGAATTTTGACGGCACTTTGTCGAATGCAGGAGCCCCACCGGAGCCCTGGTCGATGATCGCATTGTCATTGAGCCGAAACGAAAGCAGCACAGCTTTCTTTAACCATTGATTGACGTGCCATGCGCCATCAATCTGTTCGGCGACGCGCGCCTTGCCACTGTCGAGCAAGCCGAGCGCAGCATCGACCACGATCCGCACATCGTTGCTGGCCGGGGTCACCTGTGCACGGTTATCCCATGCGGCTTCAATGGCGGCGGCAAGCTGTTCGGTCATGGCATGGTCTTTCAGATCGGAAACGCTGCCCGCCGACTAGCCGAGCCGTTGCGCGTCGGCAAGTTCGGCCAGCACACTGTCAAGCCAATTGGCCATGTCATCTATCTGCACGTCGATCGCGCTGTCGTCTTTGGCGCGGTCACCCCAGTCGGTGGCCATGTCGATCCACACTGTTTGCATGCCCAGATGTTTGGCCGGGGTCAGATTGCGTGCCGAGTCCTCGACAAATACCGCGCGTGCGGGATCGATCGCAAAGGCATCGATCAGCCCGGTATAGGCCTCGACCTCCGGCTTGGGGCGATAGGTCATCGCGTGAATGTCCCACATGCCTTCGAAGCAATCGGCAATCCCCAACGCGGCAAGCGCGCGCGCGGCATAATCAGCATCGGCGTTGGTAAAGATCAAACGCCGTCCTGGGAGCGCCATCAACCGATCGCGCAATCGTGGTGCATCGGCCAGGACCGACATGTCGACCGCATGAACGTAGTCCAGAAATTCGCGCGGTTCGATTGCATGGTAATGCATCAGCCCGGCCAACGTCGTGCCGTGATCGTGAAAATACATTTTCTGAACACGGCGTGCCTCTGCCAGGTCGCACCCCAGCAGTTCGGCGATGAACCGTCCCATCAGCACATCGATCTGGCTGAACAAGTTGACGCTGGATGGATAGAGCGTGTTGTCGAGATCAAAGATCCAGCAATCGACGCGTGTAGGATCGAACGGCATGACGAGTTCTCTGCTTGCTGGGGGCTTGGCGGGCGCGATAGAGGCGGAGGGTATGTCCTGTCCATCCATCTTACCGCACAAGGGCCTGTTGATCGGCGTCGATGAAGCGGGGCGGGGGCCTCTGGCTGGGCCGGTCGTCGCCGCGGCAGTGGTGCTCGGGCCTGATGCGCCTTGCGGCCTTGCCGATTCCAAGGTGCTGTCTGCGCGGCGACGCGCGGTGCTCGATCCTGCGATCCGCGCAACGTGCCGATGGGGCATTGGCGTGGTCGATGCCATGGAGATCGACCGGATCAACATCTTTGCCGCAACGATGAAAGCGATGACGCTGGCGGTTGCGAATTTACTCGAACACAGTGATGCCGTTACGCAGGTGCTGATCGATGGCAACAAGACCCCGCAAGGCCGCGTGCCCGAATGGATTTGGCCAGCCCGCGCGATTGTGGGCGGCGATGCGACCGAACCGGCCATTTCGGCCGCATCGATCATCGCCAAGCAACATCGCGATCACATCATGCAGGCTGCCGCCCAGCAATACCCGCATTACGGCTGGGATCGAAACGCCGGGTATGGCACGCGCGAACACCTTGCGGCGTTGCAACGCCATGGCCCGTGCCCGTTGCACCGGCGAACATTTGGCCCGGTGGCACTGCTTTGCAAGGATTGAAGCGGCCATAAATTTTTGGGCGGGTTAGGCCACAATATCTGGTGTGCACAGGGCTTGTGTGGCTCAAGATAAGCCACGCGGACTCGTTCCGTTCTCGTTTTTGAACCATAGCGACTCGTGCTGAGTCCGCGAGTCGTGACTTGACGGCGAGTCCCAGATGATTCAGAATCAGGTTCGAATTCAACGAAAGGTTCTGGTTCATGACGGTCTTGGTGAAAGAGCGGACCCGCACACGCGCAAAAGCGGCGCCAGCGGAAAGCCCCGTCTTGCCCGTCAACAGCATCCTGCGTGGTGACTGCATTGAATCCATGCGTGCGCTGCCGTCGGCTTCGATCGACATGATTTTTGCCGATCCACCCTATAATCTGCAACTGGGCGGCGACTTGGCGCGTCCCGATGGCAGCCATGTCGATGCGGTAACCAACGATTGGGACAAGTTTGCCAGTTTCGCGACGTACGACACGTTTACCCGCGAATGGCTGGCCGAAGCTCATCGCCTGCTCAAACCCGATGGTTCGATCTGGGTGATTGGCAGCTATCACAACATCTTTCGCGTGGGTGCGATGTTGCAGGATATGGGTTTCTGGATCCTCAATGATATCGTTTGGCGCAAATCCAATCCAATGCCAAATTTCAAGGGCACCCGATTTACCAATGCGCATGAAACGCTGATCTGGGCATCGAAAAGCGAGAAGTCGAAATACACGTTCAACTATCGCGCGATGAAGACGCTCAACGATGAATTGCAGATGCGCAGCGATTGGGTGCTGCCGATCTGTTCGGGCGCCGAACGCATCCGCAAAGACGGCGTAAAAGCGCACCCCACTCAAAAGCCGGAGGCATTGCTCTATCGCGTATTGCTCGCCACCACCAACCCGGGCGACGTTGTGCTCGATCCGTTCTTTGGCACGGGCACAACGGGCGCTGTGGCGCGGCGACTGGGCCGCCAGTGGATCGGCTGCGAACGTGATGAAGGCTACATTGCGGTGGCCGAAGACCGCATCGAAGCTGCGCTGCCGCTCGATGAATCCGCGTTGAAAACCATGCAAAGCCGCAAGTCCGCGCCGCGTGTCGCCTTTGGACAACTTGTTGAATCCGGATGGATCGCTCCGGGTGCCGAATTGCTTGACCGCAAGGGGCGCCATCGCGCGACGGTTCGCGCCGACGGCTCGATCGAGGCCGGTGCGGAGCCAGGCTCGATCCACGGCATTGGCGCCAAATTGCAGGGCGCGCCGTCGTGCAATGGCTGGACATTCTGGCACGTGCTGCACGAAGGCGAGATAAAGCCGCTGGATGCCCTGCGTCAGCTGTACTTGCTCGCCACCGAAGATTGATGCGCGCGCCAGGCGGAATGCTCTCATGACCGAAACTGTCTACATCCGCCCGATTGCGCTTGCCGAAAGCCCGCAAAGCGAAGAGGGCGCGGCCATACGGCTTGGCGGTGGCCTCGTATGGGCCAGTCGATTTGCGCTGATAAGGCGGGCAGACGGGCGGGTCGTATCGCGCGACCGGTTCGGCGCACGGGACATGCCTGCTGCAATTGCCTGTTTGCCCGATGGTCTTGGAGAAACGGCGCTGGCGCAATGGCAGGATCTGGCGCGCAGCCATGCACCCTTGATCTGCGGGCCGCGTATTCTCCGGCTCGATCAGCCATTGGTCATGGGCATTTTGAATGTTACGCCCGACAGCTTTTCAGACGGCGGCAAATTTCTCGACAAGCCGGAAGCCGCTTTGGACCACGCCTATGCGATGCTGGAGGCGGGCGCTGCGTTGATTGACATTGGCGGTGAATCCACCCGCCCGGGCTCGGCGGCGGTGTGGGAAGGCGATGAACAGCGCCGCGTGGTGCCGGTGATAGAACATCTGGCAGCCGCGGGTGCTGCCATCTCGATCGACAGCCGCCGCGCCAGCGTGATCGGGGCAGCGTTGCAGGCCGGTGCGCATATCGTCAACGACGTTTCGGCCATGCGGCATGATCCGCGCACTGCGGCGCTTGTTGCGCAAAGCGGTGTACCGGTGGTGTTGATGCATGCTCCCGGCGATGCCAGCGATCTTCATGCGGACGGCGAATATCGCGATGTCGTGCTGGACGTGTTCGATGCCTTGCGCGAACGGCGCGACGCGGCGCTGGCCGCCGGGATCGATCGCGACCGCATCCTGCTTGATCCGGGTATCGGGTTTGGCAAGACGCTCGCGCAGAACCTTGCGTTGATCAACGCCTTGCCGATGTTCCATGGCTTGGGACAGCCAATCCTGTTCGGGGCGAGCCGCAAACGCATGGTGGGCGCGCTGGCGGGCGAGGTTCCCGCGCACATGCGCATGCCAGGATCGGTGATGCTGGCCGTGCGCGCGGCAGACGCAGGCGCGCAAGTTGTGAGGGTGCACGATGTGCCTGAAACGGTGCAGGCACTGCACGTCTGGCGCGGTTTGCGTGATGCCGCGCTTACCGATTTCAGCCAGTTGGCCGATTAGGCGGCGTTGTCGATCCCGAGTTCGGACAATTTGCGGTACAGAGTCGAACGCCCGATGCCCAGCCGTCGCGCGACTTCGGTCATGCGTCCGCGATAATGGCCGATCGCCAGGCGGATGACATCGGCCTCGATGTCTTCCAGCGGGCGCAAATTGCCATCGGGGCCAAACAGCATAACGCCCGCGCCATCGCTGATTGATTGCGGGGGTTGTGCCGTATCGCCAAGCAGGTTGGACAGCTTCGGGAAATCCTGCGCGGTCAGCGCATCACCGTCGCAGAATACTGCCGCACGAAACAGCGTGGCCTGCAATTGGCGTACATTGCCCGGCCAATCATAGGCCGCCAACAATGACAACGCGCCATCGGTAATGCCGAGTTGGCGCAAGCCTGGCTGTTCGCCAATCCGTGCCAGAAAATGCCGCGCAAGCGCGCCGATATCGCCCGCACGTTCACGCAAAGCCGGAAGATGCACGTGTGTCGCTGAAAGTCGCGTCAACAGGTCGGCTTCGAACAAGTCGGCGTCGGCCAGGAGTTTGAGCGGCGCGTTGCTACACACCACAAGTCGCACATCAAGCCGGAACGAATGTTGTGCACCGATGGGCTGCACATCGCCGCGTTCGATAAAATGGATCAGGCGGGTCTGCACCTGGGTTGGCAATCGATCGATCTCGTCGATGACCAGCGTGCCCCCGTCAGCATGCTGCAACGCGCCAACATGGCGATCAAAGGCCCCGGCAAACGCGCCTTTTTCATGGCCAAACAGCACCGATTCGATCTGGTTGGGGGCAATCCCGCCCGCGTTGACAATACGCAGAGGCATTTTTGCGCGTGGGCTTGCCGCATGCATTGCCCGCACCAGCATTTCCTTGCCTGTGCCGCTTTCGCCTTCGATCAGGACATGCGCGTGGGTGCGAGCTGCCTTCGCTGCGACTGCCAAAGCTGTTCGGAACGACGAGGCCGCGCCAATCATCGAATCAAAATCGAGCGCTGCGCCGAGTTTTTCGGTCAACGGGTGCAATTCGGAGCTTTGCGGTTCAGGCCCGGTCGCCGCGCGCAGGGCGCTGACCAGCCGATCGGGTGCAATCGGCTTGATCAAATAATCGGTCGCACCGGCACGCATCGCCTCAACCGCCAGCAAGGGCGAGGAACTGGCGGTCAGCATCAGGATGGGCAGCGCTGGGCGGCGCGCCTTCAATTCGGCAATCAACTCGCAGGCTTGATCGCCTGGAACCCATTGGTCCAGGATGATTGCTCCCAGCCGCATCCCTTGGCGCGTGCCGAGCGTGGCAACGGCGGATTCCGAATCACGGGCCACCACGGTCCGCCAGCCCTCGCGTGCGGCCAGCGCCGTAACCAGCCGGATTTGTGCCGGCTCGTCATCGATCAGCATCAACAGACGGTCTTCGATGTCAGACATTCACTATCCGGTCCGGTGGTTCGTGTGCTCAGCCACAGGGTCTTAGCGAGATTGGGTAAAAACCCGATTAAGGCAGATAGCGAAGGATGATGCTTGAGCCCGACGGTCTGGAGCGATAGAGCGGCGCGTGGCGGCGTGTCATGAACACAGCCGGGTAACGGAATGACGAGGGGTTTATCATGGC
>CAIPWG010000486.1 GCA_903868655.1 uncultured Sphingomonadales bacterium | reverse complement strand
GCAAAACTTGCCCGGTTGCACCCGCGTCACAACACCCCGCATGTGGCGATGTTGGCCTCTACCGCGGTCTCGCTGGGGGTGGCGTTGTGGCTGCGCGAGGCGATGGACCAGTTGGCGGCTTTCGTGAATTTCGGCGCGCTGTGCGGTTTCGCGCTGATCCATGTCTGTGTGCTGGTCCATTTTGCACGGGCCGAGCGCCGCAATGTGCTGGTGCATGTGGCTTCACCCGTGCTGGGCATTGGTGTGGTGGTGGCAATTCTTTGGGGGATGAACCCGTCGGCACTGGTGCTGGGGGTGATCTGGCTGATCACCGGGTTGGCCTGGTGGCGGTTTCATATCGTGCGGTTGGGGCTGGTCCCGTCCGATCGCGGGCTTGATCCTTTCGCGCAGGCGTGACCCCGCGATTGCACGATCATTCGGCTTGTACGCAACACAAGTCCTTATATGCTACCGATCTGAACGGACAGCATCTTGGGAGCAATCCGATGGCGATTGAAATCAGCGTGAACGGCAAGCCGGTCACGCTTCACGGCGACGAAGATACGCCGTTGTTGTGGGCCCTGCGCGAGGAATTGGGGCTGACCGGAACCAAATTCGGCTGCGGCATTGCGGCATGTGGCGCGTGCAGCGTGCACGTGGATGGTGAAGTCATGCGTTCATGCAGTGTGCCAATTGGAACGGTTGCGGGCAAAGCAGTGACCACGATCGAAGGGCTGGGCACGCCCGAAGCGCCGCACGCGTTGCAGGCGGCATGGATCGCGCATCAGGTACCGCAATGCGGCTATTGCCAGTCGGGCCAATTGATGGCGGCGGCGGCTCTGTTGAAACATACCCCGCATCCCACCGACGCGGATATCGACGCCGCCATGACCAACATCTGCCGTTGCGCGACATACGTGCGCATTCGCGAGGCTATCCATGCCGCCGCTGGCACCCAGGCAGGAGCCGTGGCATGAAACTGCAGCGCAGGTATTTCCTGATCGGTGGCGCAGCAACGCTGGGTGCCGGTGTGTTTTCGGTGTGGTGGGGTGAAAAGTCTGCTCTGGCGCGCGCCAAGCAAATGACCACCGGCCCCGGGCAAAGCTCTTTCGCCGGCTGGCTGAAAATCGCCAACGACGATACGATCACGGTCTATTCGCCGCATATCGATTTCGGCCAGGGCTCGCACACCGCACTGGCGCAAATGCTGGCTGATGAGCTGGACGCCGATTGGGGCAAAGTCCATGTCGAACAGGCCCCGGCCGATTATGCCTTTGCCAATACCGCGCTGGCCAAGATGTTTGTGCCGGCTATCGCGGGCCAGCCGGCCATGAAGCACTTGCCCGATCCGGTGTTTTCGCTGATCGCTCGTAATCTACCCTTGCAAGTCACCGGCGGATCATCGGCGATCCGGGGCACCGGGCAATTTGGCATGCGTGTGGTTGGTGCGGCTGCGCGGCAGGCCCTGCTGGCCACTGCGGCAGATCGGCTGGGCGTGCCTCAATCCGAACTGGTCGCGCAAAACAGCCAGATCACCCATGCCAAAACGGGCAAAGTCCTGCGGTATGGCGAATTGGCCGAGGCTGCTGCACGTCGTGACCTTGCCAGCGAACCCACGTTGAAAACACGCGATCAGTATACGTTTATCGGCAAGCCGATCGACCGTTTCGACATTCCCGGCAAAGTGAACGGCACCGCGCAATATGGCATGGATTTCGCCCTGCCCGACATGCGGGTTGCCACAGTCATTGCGGCACCCGTGCGCGGGGGCAAATTGCAATCGGTCGATCACGCACCCGCGATGGCGGTCAAGGGCGTGGAAAAGGTCATCACGCTGGATGATGCGGTGGTGGTGGTCGCGCGCGGCTATTGGCCGGCACTGAAGGGCGTGCGCGCGCTCGATCCGAAATTCAGCGATGGTGGGCATGGTGGCCTCAGCAGCGCCAGCATTTACACTGCGCAAGCCGCGCAGATCGCGCAAGGCAAGCCCGACAACCATTATGGCAAGGGCGATGTGGCCGCCGCCATCGCCACGCCGGGCGTAAAACCGCTGCGTGCCGAATTCCGCGTGCCGTTTCTGCACCAGGCGACGATGGAACCGTTCGCAATGACCGGTCATCATGCCGATGGAAAACTGGAAGTGTGGGGCGCGACCCAGGACCCGATCCAGACACGCAAATTGCTGGCGCAATTCTCCGGCCTGTCGGTGGATAATGTGACGTTTCATCCCATGATCATGGGCGGCGGGTTTGGCCGGAGGTTCCCGCCTTATACCCAGATCATCGAACAGATCGCACGCGTCGCGATGCAAGTCGATCACCCGGTAAAGCTGATCTGGTCGCGTGAAGAAGATGTAAAGCAGGGCGCTTATCGCCCACAATCGCTGGGCCAGTTGCAAGCCGCTATCGGCGCTGATGGCAAAATCGCGGCATGGCAAAGCGATTACGCACAGTTCGCCGATGCCGAGAGCGAAACCGTGTTTCCCTACCAGGTACCGGCTACCGCACGGCGGCATTACAAATACATCTCCAACCAGGTCGATGCCTATTGGCGATCAGTCAATTCCACGCAGCACGGTTTTTACAACGAAAGCTTCATGGACGAACTCGCGCATCTGGCCGGGCAAGATCCTTACCAGTTCCGGCGTGCGCATTTGCCGGCGGGCAGTCGCCATCTGGCCGTGCTGGATGCGGTCGCAAAACGCGCGGGCTGGGGATCGCCGCTACCCACAGGCACAGGCCGCGGTATCGCGCTGGTCGAAAGCTTTGGCACGATCTGCGCCCATGTGATCGAAGCCAGTGCCGCGCCCGACGGCACTCCGAAAGTGCACAAAGTCTGGGCTGTGGTGGACTGTGGCACCACGGTAAATCCCAAAAATGCCGAGGCGCAAGTGCAGGGCGGCGTGCTGATGGGCCTGTCCACCGCGCTGGGTGAAGCCATCACGCTGACCGGTGGCGCTGTCGATCAGAACAGTTTCACCGACTACACCGTATTGAAATTGGCCGATGCACCGCTGGTGGATGTTCACTTCATCGAGAGCGATGCCCCCATCGGCGGCCTGGGTGAACCCGGCCTGCCCCCTGCGGCACCAGCGCTGGCCAATGCACTGTTCGCCGCCACAGGCAAACGCATCCGCAATTTGCCAATCGCGAAACAATTGGCATGACAATAATGGCCGCGCTGGCAACAGCGCGGCCTTTGCCCCGCAGACATTTCAGCAAGGCCATGCCCCCGAAGGGATGTTCTGATCATTAGAAAGTGGTGCCCAGAAGAGGACTCGAACCTCCACGCCCTTGCGAGCGCCAGCACCTGAAGCTGGTGCGTCTACCAATTCCGCCATCTGGGCACGGGGCGTAGGGCCTATGCCTTTCGCCGGGTAGGAGGGCGCCGATAAGGGGTGTGTGCGGGGCTGTCAACAAGGGTTTGGCGAAAGAATGCGATTGTGCGGGCGACTTGCGTGGTTGGTGATTGAATCGGGGTGGTGGGGTGTGCCATTGGGCCGCGGTATGATGCGGTTCCGGGCTGGTTTGCTCGGCGAATCGCAGGATTTTGGCAAGGACTGGGCATGACCATCGGCAAAGTGCGCGATCTGGACGGCAAACTTGTGGCGCTGGTTGGCGGAACCGGGTTTTTTGGACGCCACCTGGCGCAGGAACTGCTCGACCGCGGCGCGCGGCTGCGCATCGCCAGCCGCCATCCGGAAAAGAGTTTCAAGGTCAAGCCGTTGGGCAATCTCGGCCAAGTCCAGAGTGTGGCCGTCGATGTGACCAAGCCGCATACGCTGGAAGTGGCGTTGACCGGGGTAGACGCCGTGGTCAATCTGGTCGGCGCGTTCGGTGGCAATCTGGATGCCGTACAGGGCAAGGGTGCTGGGCAGATCGCAGCGATTGCGCATGCACGGGGCGTGACCAGCTTTGTACATATTTCGGCGATCGGTGCCGATGCAGCTTCACCAGTCGCTTATGCGCGCACCAAAGCAGAAGGCGAAACGGCCGTTCTGGCAGCGTTTCCGACTGCCGTGGTCCTGCGGCCCTCGGTGCTGTTTGGCATGGATGACAAGTTCCTGACGCTGTTTGCGGGTTTCACGGCCTTGCCGGTATTGCCGGTGTTTGCACCAGACGCCCTGTTGCAGCCGCTCGATGTCGACGATGCGGCAGAAGCAGTCGCCAATGTGCTGGCCGATCCTGCGGCGCATGCCGGGCTGACGTATGAATTGGGCGGCCCCGAAGTGTTGAGCGTGCTCGATCTGAACCAGCGCATCGCGCGCGCCACCGAACGCACGCCGATCATCGTACCGCTGCCCGATCCTTTGGCCGCATTGATTGCCGCGATGCCGCTGACCCCGATCAGTCGTGACCAGTTGGCCCTGCTGCGACAGGGCAATGTCGCGTCAGAGAGCTTGCCCGGTATCCGCGCGTTGGGCGTGCAACCACGTCCGCTCGGTCTGTTCCTCGATCGTTGGTTGGTCACATACCGCAAACACGGCCGTTTTGGCGTGAAAACCCGCACGGCCTGATTGGGGATCGCGCTGGCGCGCAATTCGCGCCGTGCATATCCCGCTCTGATCCGATCCCTTACGCGTTCACGTCAGCGTAGTGTTCGGGGGGTTTAATCACATCCATGCGTTCGGTCAGCAGGGGGCGGAAACTGGGTCGGCTTTTGAGCGCCGAATACCAGCCGCGCGCCTGTTCGTGCTGTGACCAGTCGATGCCGCCAAGATAATCGGCGACTGAAATTTGCGCCGCCGCCGCCAGATCGGCAAGGCTCATCGTGGCGCCTGCCAGCCAGGGACGATTGTCGATCAGGAAATCGACATAATCGAGATAGTCGTTGGCCAGACGGATTGTGTCGCGCAGCGCGCGGGCATCGGGCGGCTGGCGTGTGATCAGCCGCTTTTTCATACGTTCATCGAGCATCGGCCCGGTTACGCCGGCGAAGAAATTTTCGTCAAACAGCGCGACCAGGCGGCGGATCTCGGCGCGATTGGCGGCGGTGCCGTTGATCATGGGCGCCTTGTCGACCGTTTCTTCGAAATATTCGGCAATTGCGCGGCTGTCTACCAGCACCAGACTGCGTTCCGGATTGGTCAGCACAGGTGTTTGCAATGCGGGATTGAGCATCTGGAATTCTTCGCGATGTTCCCACGGGTTTTCGCGCACCAGCTCGTAACCGACGCCCTTCTCGCTCAGCAAAAGCCTGATTTTGCGGCTAAACGGACATATCGGGAATTGGTAAAGGTACCACATCGTTCCTGCCATAATGACAGAGACCACAAAGCCAAGCAAAACGATCAGGGCGGGGTGGTTTCGCGCAAGCGCAGCTTGGCTTCGATGCCGTCCCACAGGCGTTGCAGCGGTGCGCTGCTGTCAGACCAATCGGCAAAGGCGCCAAGGGGCTGACGCCGCACCGCGGCCTGTTCGATAGCGCTGGCCATCGGAATGACCGGCCAGCCGGCGGCAATCCCTTGATGGACTTCGCGGTGCAGCCGTCGGCGTCCGTCGTACATCGACAGGACAGGCAGGATCGGGGGATGGCGAGAGTGGTTGCGCACGAGTTCCTGACGGATCGCATCGAGCGCCCGCATCGACAGCGGCGAAGGCGGCAGAGGCACAATCAGCAAATCGGCCGCACCGATCACCTGATCACTGATCTCGTTCATGACCGGTGGACAATCGAGGATGATGCGGGTGAACTGGCCGTTGAGCCGCTTGGTCAACTGCGATAGCCGCCGCCTGTGGCCGATTCGCGCCAGTGCGATCGACAAGCTGCGCAAGCTGTCGTCCGCAGGCAGCAGCTTCAAATCCGGCCAGCGGGTCTCAAGCACCAGGTCAGTCGCTTGCGCATCGCGGTGGAATAGCGACGTCACACGCGGTGGACGCTTGCAATCGAGACCCAGCATCCATGAGCAACCAGCTTGGGGATCAAGGTCCCAGAGCAAAGTCTTGTGGTGCGAACGGACAGCCGACCGCCAGGCTATGTCGACCGCCAGCGTGGTCTTGCCCACGCCACCCTTTATGCTCCAAACTGCAATGACCGCCATCTCGCCCCCCGAGTGATCGGTTCCGGCGTAATCGTTATCAATTTGTTAACGAAGTGCAATGCGGTTGAACCCGCCCGTCCCCAGCGCTGTGCCAGCGCGGTACACCATCGGGCCGAGGCGGGGCCGGTCAGCGCAGCATGCGCATCCGTTCACGCAAGGTATCGATGGCAATCTGCTCGATGCCCGTTTCCAGACAGTCCGACACCAGAAGCGACGCCAGCGAACGTTGCTTCTGCGCGATCAGATCGATCGATTGCAGCGTGTCAAGATGGCGCATGGCAATATCCATGTCGACGCACAGGGCACCGCCCAGTGCTTCAACTTCTTGAGATAGTTCTTCCAACACCACGGCAATCTGGCGGTGGGTGGCGACATTGGCCATCGTGGACCCTCCTGAACCTGGTCGCGCGAACGTCGAACGTCAGGCTGCTTCTGCAGCCTGAACCGAGTCGGCAAGCGCAGCGAGATTGAGCACCATGACCATATGATCGTCGATTGCAGCCAATCCATCGAGAAACGGCACGACAGTGTCATGACCGGCGCTCGGCGGGGGCGGTTGCAGCGTGTTGTCGGGGACTGTCACGATGTCGCTGACCGAATCGACGATCCAGCCGCCGACTTGCGCACCAAGTTGTGTAACAATGATCGCGTGGCGTGGGGTGGGCTCGGTTGGGCGCCAGCCCAGCCGTGCCGCCAGATCGACAACGGGCAGCACTGTACCGCGCAGATTGACCACGCCGGCGACATAATGCGGGACACGTGGCAGTCGCGTGGTCGGGCTCCAGGCGCGGATTTCGCGGATCGACATGATGTCGAGCCCAAAGACCTGCCCTTCGACTTCAAAGGTGATGAGTTCGCGAAGCATAACGGCTCTCCAGGACCAGAGGGTTTAGTGGGCTACGCGGCGCACTGCCGCGACTAGCTTGGCCGGATCGAAGGGTTTGACGATCCATCCGGTGGCGCCAGCGGCCCGCGCCCGCGCCTTTTTGTCTTCGCTGCTTTCGGTGGTTAGCACCAGGATCGGGCGGTCGCGATGGCGGCTGCCCTCGCGCAGGCGCTCAATCAAGCCAAAGCCGTCGAGCCGGGGCATGTTGATGTCTGTGATCACCACATCAACTTCATTGAGCGCAAGCCAGTCGAGCGCGGCTAGACCGTCCTCGGCCTGGGCCACTTCAAAGCCTTGGGTGGAGAGCGCGTGGTTGAGCAGCGCCCGCATCGACGGGCTGTCGTCAACGGTAAGAATGCGGGTCGTCGTGGTCATGCTGTCAGGCTCGCTGGTTGTGGAGGAATGAGGGGCGCAAGAAATTTCAGAAGAGTTCGACATCGCCGGTGGCCTTTGCTGGGCGGGTGTTGGGCTGGACGGGCGGAGCAAATCGGTCTTCGACCGTGCGGCAGCGGACCTGACCGGAGGCGGGCCGGAAATCGACCCGGCGGGCATTGTTGCCGCCAAGGTCGGACCGGACCAGTTCGATCCCTTCGCGCTGGACAAAGCTGCGGGCAAAATCGGCATTGGCGGTGCCGATCCGCATCATGTTGCGATTGACGTTGGCCCCGCCATACAAATGGGCCTTCAGGCGGCTTTTGCGCGCCCCTTTGCCAAGCATCTGGTTGACCAGAAGCTCCATCAGGTACGTGCCGTAGAACTCGTCGACCGATGTATTGCTTGACGTCGCGGGCGGTTCGGCGAGCAGGAAATGGTTCATTCCGCCAAGGCGCGCCTCTGGATCGAACAGGCACAGCGCAACGCAGCTGCCAAGCACGGTCGACATTTCGGTACCCAGTTCGCCGCTGACCACTGCCTGCCCCTGCATCACCGTGATGCGATCAGGCGGCGTGGTGTCTGTCAGTATGCGTTGTTCGAACATGGGTCAGGCCGCCTTGCTGAAAGCATGACGGGCAATTTGCCCGATCGGGGCAATCACGCTTGCCGCGCCGAGAGAAATCGCTGCGCGGGGCATGCCGAACACGGTCGATGTCGCTTCGTCCTGGGCAATTGTATGGGCACCGGCCTGCGCCATCGCCAACAAGCCCTGCGCGCCGTCGCTGCCCATCCCGGTCAACAAGATACCGACCGCGCGCGCACCAACCGCCTTTGCGACCGAGTGGAACAGCACATCAACCGAAGGCATGTGGCCAGACACGCGTTCGCCTTCGCGCAGACGGCAGCTGAGTGCCTGACCACTGACCGTCAGGTGCCGATCATCGCCGGGCGCCAGATACACATGGCCATCGCGCAAGGGCAGATCAGGTTCCGCCAGCACGATGCGCGGTGCACACGATTGGTCCAGCGTTCGCGCCACTGCCGGAGCAAACCGGCCAGCAATGTGCTGAACGATAAGAGTGGGTGGGCAATCTACGGGAAATCCGCCGAGCAGGATCTGCAGGGCTTCGACGCCGCCAGTGGACGACCCGATGGCAATCAGCCGAGGCCGTTCGGCAAGCAGGCTGCGCGCTTCGTTGGCTATGCGTTGCGTCGTTGGCGCACGCTCGCCAAATTTTACTTTGGCAGCTTCGCGGATGAGATTGGCCAGGATGCCACCATCGTCAAACGGCAGGCTGCCCGACCGTTCGGATTTGGCGTAACAATTGACCGCGCCGAGCGCCAGCGCGCGGGCAGTGGTTTCCGTTCCCTTTTGCGTGGATCCGGAGACGATGATCACCGGGGTGGGCCGCAGCGCCATGATCTTTTCGAGGAAATCGAGCCCGTTCATGCCCGGCATTTCGACATCGAGCGTAATCACGTCGGGATCGAGTTCGCGGATCATTGTGCGGCCTTGTGCCGCATCGGCGGCGGCGCCAACGACAACGATGTCGCCTTCGCGTTCCAACCGCGTCTTGAGGATCGCCCGCATTGTCGGAGAGTCTTCGACAATCACGACCCGGATCGCAGGGTGTTCACCAATCATGCCATCTGTCTCCTGCGGTAGACGGTCGGCCCCATCGGGGCGAGGCTGTCGAGCGCTGGTCCGGTGACCCGTTCGCTGTGCCCGACATAAAGCGTGCCATCATTTTCCAGCATCCCGGCAAAGCGCGCGACAAGTCGCTCCTTTGTTGGATTGTCGAAATAAATCATGACATTGCGGCAAAAAATTACATCGAAATGACCTTGCATTGGCCAATCGCCAAGCAGGTTGAGCGTGCGGAACCGTACCAGTGCGCGAATTTCGGGGGCAATTTCCGCCTCGTCCTTGTCGATCGTGGTCCAGGCATTGCGCAATGCATCAGGCACCGGCTTGAGATCTTCGGCGCGATAGCGTGCGGCCATTGCCTTGGTCAGTGCATGGGTGGCGATATCGCTGGCCAAAATCCGGATATCGCGCTTTGCCAGCGCCAGCCCGGCTTTGCGATCAGGGCCGAGCAGTGTCATTGCCAGCGACCAGGTTTCTTCGCCGCTGGAACAGCCGGCCGACCACATCCGTACTTTGCCGCCTTGTTCCAG